>NZ_ALXG01000045.1:0-88880 GCF_000512295.1 Fructilactobacillus florum 8D | reverse complement strand
GTACACAATTCGTACACATTTAATTCAAACATATACAGCTTATTTCAGTAAAACATAGTATAAAATCAGCGATTAAGGAGAGTACACGAATTTAATTTCCTAATATACTAACCTTTACAGCATAAACGTGGCAAATAAATTTAATAATTACCAAATATTTACCAACAAAAATAATTAGTTTCTTCCATTACATATAGTTATTGAATCTTTTCCCAACTTACTGGCCAACGGATTCCGTTTTTGTATTTTCTATTTATTAAACTAGATTTGTTTATACATTACGTATATTAAAATATGAGGTTAAATAATGATAGTAAAATAATTTAAAACAGTTTATGTAATTATCAATAATGGTAAAGAATATATCGTTAAAAAGATCAATGTAAATTAGATTTAAGAACCGAATTAAGTACTGAACATTATTATTTTTAGAAAATTTTTTGATTTATATGTGCAAGATTGCTATTTGCAAAATTTTTTAATAAAATTAGAATTAAGCATAAATTAATTTAAGAGGAATATATTACGGAAGTTGAAAAGCCATTATTTTTTATTAGGGCGGATGATAAATGAAAAAATTTTAATGATTTTATAAATGGAAAATTTTATTTTTCAAATGCTAGAGTTTTTGAAGATGAAAGGAAATTACCAAAAGGTAAAGGAGACAAAATTGACGGTGCTGTTTTAGGTAATAATGGTGGAATTTACCTTCCTACATTTGCTGACAAATTTAAGATAATTAGTTTGACTAGGGTTTATGCTAAAGATATTAAATCATCCACAACTAATGAAGAAAAAATAAAAATAATATTTACTGATAAATTTAAAAATGATGTTTTTAATTCTGAACTCACTAGAGATAGAAATTTTTCTGTAATTAGCGATTCTAATATGGACAAATTAGTCTGTAAGATTAATAAGCACTTTAAAGATCAAGAAATTTATTTGCTTTTAAGGAATGTAACATATGATTCAGATAGGTTATACTTTCAAAGCCAAATGTTTATATCAGACAAAACTACAATTGACACAAATGAATACGTAGATTGGTTAACAACTAAAAGAGACGAATACAGCAGGCAACGTGAATCTCGCTTAATCTTATCAGGAGAAAATGTAATAAATAAAAACATAATAAATTATGGAGCATTTGTTCCAAGAGAATACTGGTTTAAACCGCTAGATTTTAATTAAATAATAAATTTTAGAAATTGTTAGTGGAATTATAAAGTAGAAAAGACCTAAGATACTACTCAAAAATATAATCGCTTTAAAGAGCTTAAATATGGTAAGAAAATTTGACGAGGTATTAATTTTTAAATAGACTAATAAGGATTAATTAATATGAAAAACAAAAAATATAACGGAAATACCCCACTTTTAATTGGTTCAATTATTGTTGGTGGTAGTGCAATTGCTTTAGGAGTTACATCAATTGTTGGAATAACCATGTGGTCAATCACTTATGGAAACCCAAAATTTAATAAAAATAATACAAAATAAAAAAAGCATGCGCTGCAAAGGATACTTTAAAGGTAAACAAGCAAGTAATCCAGTTTTTATTAACCGATATAAGACTATCCCCTACTTTTTCAGCTGTAAATAAGACGCTTAGAGAAACTTTAAATAAATTAAACATAATAGACGTGGTTTCCATTTTAATTCCTTGAGGCACACACATGTGGCTTATTTACTATCACAAGGCATTGATATTTACATTATTAGTAATAAGATTAGGACATTCTGACATTGGTATAACCACTCGAGTATATTCATATTTAATCGATGAATATACACAAAAATCAGATGATAAAATAGATCAGTCAATAAATAAATTAATACAAACAAAAAAGAACGATACTAAAATTAATTAGCACCGTTCTTTTTATATAATGTGCAAAATATGTGCAAAAACATTTGATGTATATTGACACTGTTTCCTATTATATCGGCATTTATATAATATATATAAATCCTATTTTAAGGAGAGTACAGGATTTGAACCTGCGCGCCGGTTATAAAGCCGGTTCGCCGGATTTCGAGTCCGGTGCATTACCACTCTGCCAACTCTCCATGAGACACTATTTAAATATACATTTAAATAGCTCTAAATGCAACTCTCATAATGAATTTCTCAATATTTCATCAAACTCAAAATATCGTATTGTTTTATGTTATCACGTCCGTGTAAATCGACTAATTCTACTAAAAATGCCATCCCAGCAACTACTCCACCAAGATCCTCGACAAGCCGGCTGGTTGCTGCAATCGTACCACCCGTTGCCAGCAAATCATCGGTTACTAGTACTCGTTGACCTGGCTTAATGGCATCCTCATGTAAATATAAGGACGACTGCCCATATTCTAATCCATAAGTGGCTGTAACCGTCTTCCCAGGTAATTTCCCCTTCTTCCGAGCAGGGGCAAACCCAATATTAAGGTCGTAAGCAACTGGACACCCAACGATAAATCCTCGAGCTTCTGGTCCGACCACTACGTCAACGTTTAACTTTTTAGCATAGTCTACAATTTGATTGGTCGCTTGATGGTAAGCTTCCCCATTTTCAAGGAGCGGTGAAATATCACGAAACAATACTCCAGGTTCCGGAAAATCAGGATAACTAGCAACGTAATCTTTTAAATTAAGTGACATGCAATGGTCCCCTTTCACGATTTGTATGCTTGCCGAATTAACTGCATTAACTGGCTTTGCTCCCTAATAATTAGTTCCTTTTCCAAGTCTATTTCCTGTAAGCGATGTTGATATGACGATGAAGTACTCAGAGTTTGATGCTTGGGTTGCGTAACCACTTGTAGATGCCCAGCTGAAATAGTGACAAAACCTAAGTCTGAAAAAACTTGGATCATGAAAATCAACAAATGACCATCAATTTTTAACCGCTGCGCTACCTGAGTCAAACTAGATCGTAATTCAATTTGTTGATGAGTTTCTAAGAACTTAAACAGTTTAGCATACTGCTGGCGAGTTGGCATCCCACCGTCAAGCAAATACCGTTTTTTATAAAAGTAAATGGTGATCTCATCGGCCTTCAGCTGCTGCAAAGCAGTTGTAAACGCGGCGCTGGTTGGCGGACAGTCAACGAAAAAAGCTTGATTCCATTTCGGAATTTCTGAAAGTTCAGTAGCTAATACCGCTTTCGACGTATCCGTAAAATATGGTTTTAATTGTTTTCTTAAATTTTCATCAAAAAAGATGTACAGTCCCGTCCTTGAAAACATTTCTGGAACTAGACGTTTAGTCCGTCGATCAAGGATGACGGGACCAACTGCATGAAAATCATCAACTAAAACTTGTAAGCGACGATGCCCGCGAAATTCATTTTCACCAAGCGTTCCAGCAATTTGACAACTCGTTGCCACTGTTGCTAATTCAACTGCCTGCGGTCCTCTGCCAAAGGAAATTGCATCAACTTGCCGATTTTTCCCAACTAACGTAAATTTCAAATGTTCCTGGTGTTGCCCCAACTGTTTTAATCCAGTTAAATTAATCGGATTAATTAAAAATCGTGGCTTAGGATTGTCAGTTCCAAATGGACTTAGTTGCTGTAATTCCTCTATCAGCTGGGGAGTTAAGTCATCCACCTTAACTGCATAATCTAAAGTTAAGGTTGGTTTACCAGCTAGTTTAGCTAATTGTTCTTTTCCAGCAGTTGCTAATGTATGCTGGAGGATTGGCAATTGACTTGGAGAGACTGTTAATCCTACTGCCATTGCATGCCCACCAAATGCCACTAACTGATCATGAATTGGTTCAATACTGCGGAAAAGATTGAAACCAGAAATGCTGCGTCCCGAACCCTTGTAGTCAGCATCATCTGTTTTGGCTAGGACAATAGTTGGTTTATTGTATTTATCCTTCAGGCGACTCGCAACAATCCCCAATACTCCAGGCGCCCAATCTGATCCGGTAATTAGCAAAATTGCTTGATCTTGTTGACTTTGTGCCTGCTCATCGGCTTCACTAACAATGTCAGTCACCAGCTGTTTACGAGTTGCGTTCTTTTTCGTAGTATCTTTTGCTAGTGCTTGTGCCACTGTTTCATCAGTCGTTGTCAACAAATCTACTCCGGGAGCAGCATCACCCATCCGACCAAGAGAATTTAAGGCTGGTGCCAGTTGAAACCCGATTGTTTCTTCATTAACCTGGTTTAATTTAACTTTGGCTTGCTGAACGAGTGCCTTTAAACCAGGTCGTTCGGTCAAATGAACAACATTTAAACCGAATTGCACTAAAGCTCGATTTTCACCAGTTAGTGATACTAAGTCAGCAATCGTCCCAATCGCTGCTAAATCTAATTTTTCCTGCGGAATTTCATCATTTAAGGCGGTCGCAACCTTAAAAGCAATGCCGGCTCCCGATAAGGATTTAAACTGATAGTCTGGACTTAGATCAGCATGAACGATTGCAAAAGCATCTGGAAGTTGCTCTGGCAACTCATGATGATCGGTAATAATGACATCACAACCACTTGCCTGGGCAGAAGCAACTTCTGCCTGTCCGCTCACTCCATTATCAACTGTTATTAAGAGCTTCGTGCCCCCAGCAATGAGCCGTTCGAAAACCGCTTGATTAGGTCCATAACCATCCTGCAGACGCTTGGGAATGTAATAATTAACTTGGGCGCCCATTTCCAACAGGGTTTCATATAAAATTGCAGTACTAGTTAGCCCATCCGCATCATAGTCTCCGTATACTGTAATCTGCTCGCCAGCTGCAATTGCCGTTTCAATCCGAGTAACCACTTTTTGCATATCATGTAAATCAAACGGATCCAATAAATCAGCAGTTGTCGGACTTAAATAATGCTTAACTTGATCAAGATTACGATATCCTCGCCGTATCAATAGTTGGGCAGCTAGTGAACTAAGCCCAGTTTCTTCCTTCAGTTGCTGGATCAGCGGATCATCACTTACTGAAGCAGCTAATTTCCATTCATACTTCTTATCCAGCACCAATCATTCCTCTTTCACCTATTTGTTGTTATTTTCTGATTCTTGGGGAGACTTTGCCCGAACTTGCTTTTGGGTTTGGCTCAAGCTCTCAATTTGTTTTAACAGGTCAGCTTTCTCCTGTTTTAGTGCCTCAATCTCTTTTTGGGAACTTTTACTTTCACGGCTGGCTTTCCATGAGGTTACCGATGAGAACAAGAACACCAGCAGTGCCCCAATCAAAAGATTAGTTAAAACTACCAAAATCAGTGGCATTTTAACCGTAGCAAAGCCAAAGTTAATTGCTGTATCCTCCATATTTAATAACACAAAAATTGCTAGTAGAAACACGATGATAATTCCACAAATTACAGCTACTTGTTTTTTCATGGTTGTTTCTCCTTTCGCTTTGGAAACGGAACATCAATTACATCAAAATCACGAACCACCTTGGTCTGAGAGAAACACTGACGGGCATCTTTTTGCAATTCCCGCGCCATCTTACTAGTATACCGCGCCGAAATATGTGTCAACAAGAGTTGATGAACCCCTGTCTGAGCAGCTGTTTGAGCTGCTTGGAGGTTGGTCGAATGATAGTAATTTCTCGCCAGCTTGGATTCTCCCTTACCAAAGGTACTTTCATGAACCAGGATATCAGCGTTGGCTGCTAACGTAACAATGGAAGCAGTCTTGCGCGTATCACCTAGGATAGTGACAATTCTACCCTTTTGTGGCGCACCAATAAAGTCCGCTCCATTAATTGTCCGTCCGTCTGCGAGCTTAACAGCTTTACCTTGTTTTAATTGTCCATACAATGGTCCTGAGGGAATCCCAGCTGCGTGAAGTTTATCAACCAACAGCTCGCCGGGATGATCATGTTCAATTACTCGATAACCCCAACATTCGATTTGATGATCCAAACGATCTGCCATTACCGTAAATTTTTTCCCCTGATAGATCATCCCAGGCTGAGTTAGCTCTTTATAATTAATCTGATAGGCTAGTTTAGTTTGAGAGACCCGCAAAGAAGTTTGCACAAAGTCCTTAACCCCGACTGGTCCGTAGATAGTCACTGCATCATGGCCACCTTGAAAAGAGCGACTAGACAGCAAGCCTGGCAAGCCAAAAATATGGTCGCCATGAAGGTGGGTGATAAAAATTTTATCAATCTTACGGGGCTTAATCGTTGACTCTAACATCTGCTGCTGGGTTCCCTCCCCACAGTCAAACAACCAAATCTCATTAATTTCGTCGAGTAAGCGTAAGGCTACACTGGCAACATTGCGAAATTTACCGGGCATACCGGCTCCAGTACCAAAAAACTCTAATTGCATATTTTCTACCGTTCCTTTTAGGACGTTTTCTATTTCTAATCGTAAAGTTCCCTTATAATTGTAGCATAGTGAAGCAAATCCTGAACCAAAATCGGAGGAATCTCATGGAACTTGGTAATTTCAATTTAGCGACTGGTGATTTAAATCCTAACTTAAAATTATTTGTACATACCAAAACTGGGTTACAACCGGTTACAAACCTGTTGCTAATAAATCAACAACTTTGTCTAGCCAGCCATGCTTCTAACAAACCGCTTACGCTTGACCAATTCAATACTCGTACTAAAAACTTATCTCCAAAACTACCGTTAAAAACGGCCGCTCAACCACCCCAAATGCTGTTTGGTTTTCGTCGAGCAGCTAACCAAATAATTCTCGGATAAAAAAAGAACCCCCGACGAGATTCTCCGTCCAAGGGTTCTATGAATTTGCTTTGATTGCTAATCGCTAATCAAGATCTAGTTTGATTCCCAGACCATCAGCGACACGTTGTCCATAAACTGGATCAGCTTTGTAAAATTGTTCCGTTTGTAATTTTTTGATGTTCTCATCATGAACAGAGCCCAAGTTAGTTACAATCGTCTTAATCAACCGGTCTTGCTCATCTGCACTCATCAAATTATATAAATCTCCTGCTTGGGAATAAAAATCTTGATCATATGCTTGATAATGATCTGCTTTACCAGCAACTTCGTAAGGTTGAATATGAGCAGTGTGATCCTCTTTAGGTCCATTCTTACTGTTTGGTTCATAGTTTACTGAACTGTCTTGACCACTGGACATAAAACCGTCACGTTCATAATTTTTAACTGGAACGACTGGACGATTTGAAGGCAATTTTTCAAAATTAGCTCCTAACCGATAGCGCTCAGCATCCTTATAACTGAATAATCGACCTTGTAACAATTTATCTGGAGATGCTTCGATTCCTGGAACAAAGTTTGCCGGTGAAAATGCGGCTTCTTCAATCTCATCAAAATAATTTTCAGGGTTTTCGTTTAAAGTAAACTCGCCAACCTCAATCAGTGGATAATCGTGATGTGAAACCACCTTAGTCACATCAAAAATATCTGATTTGTAGTGGAACCCTTCTTCGTAAGGAATAATTTGCACCATTACTTTCCAAGATGGATAATTTTCACTCTCAATGGCATCAAAAAGATCATTTTGCAAAAAGTCCGTATCTTCGCTGGCAATCTTTGCTGCCATCTCATCAGTCATGTTCTTAACACCCTGCTCACTAATGAAATGGTACTTAACCCAGCATGGTTCCCCATCAGCATTAACCCATTTAAAGGTATGACTACCATAACCGTTCATTTCGCGATAACTAGCAGGATTACCACGATCACCCATCAAGTAAGTTACTTGATGAACTGATTCTGGAGAATGGGACCAAAAATCAAATTGCATCTCATTGCTACGCCGATGAGTTTTAGGATCACGCTTTTGTGAATGAATGAAATCAGGAAATTTTAACGGGTCATTGACAAAGAAAATGGGCGTGTTATTGCCAACAATGTCATAGTTTCCTGCTTGCGTATAAAATTTAAGCGCAAAACCACGAACGTCTCGGATAGTATCAGGGTAACCTGATTCACCAGCAACTTGTGAGAACCGCAATAACATCGGAGTTTCTTTGCCAACACCGTTAAACAAGTCTGCTTTCGTGTACTTGCTCATATCATGGGTCAGTTTAAAGGTTCCCTTAGCTCCTGCTCCCTTGGCATGAACCACTCGTTCTGGAATACGTTCCCGATCGAAGTGGGCTAATTTTTCAAGTAATTCATAATCCTGCATCAAAACCGGACCGCGTTCCCCAGCAGTTAAGGAATGATTATTATCCGACCAAGGTTGGCCTTCTTGAGTACGTAATTTATCTGACATATTATGCCTCGCTTTCTGGTTGTTAGCCATCACAATAATTGTTAGAAATACCACTAACTATTTATCTACGATTAGTATACGAAACCACGAACTTAAAAACCAGTAAAAGACCGCGATTTTTCGATAAATTAGATAATCTTTATTAATTAGTGTACGTAAACATAAAATCAAGAATTTTAACCTGATCTCCATCTTGCGCTCCAGCTTTTCGCAAAGCCTCGTCAACCCCCATACTTCTCAATTGACGCGCAAACCGCAGGGTACTTTGCGTGTGTTCAGTATTTGTCATTTGAACAAGCCGCTCAATTTTACGTCCAGATAGAATCCAATTGCCGTCTTCATCATGATTAATCACAAAGGATGGCTCTGTGTCAGCCGTAAACTGAGTTTCTGGTTCTGAAGTTTCTGGTTCCATTGCAAAAGTTGGGGCTGTTTTTAAGATTTCTGCCGTATCGCGAAGTAACTGACGCACACCTGCATGGGTCACTGCCGAGATTGGATCAACTTTAACATCCCGATATTGCGAATCCGTTGCTAATTTCTGTTTAAATTCAGTCAGATGAGTAGTTGCATCAGGCAAATCCATCTTAGTAGGAACCACAATTTGAGGGCGTTGTAATAACGAACTATCAAAATCACTAAGTTCCTGGTTAATCTGTTGAAAATCAGCATAGGGATCACGTCCCTCGGTACCACTCATATCAACCAAATGTAAAATTACCCGCGTTCGTTGAATATGATGCAAAAATTCGAAACCGAGCCCGACTCCTTGAGAAGCTCCCGCAATTAATCCAGGCAGATCCGCAATCACAAAATCAGCACCATCATCAGTCCGCACGATTCCAAGATTAGGAACTAAGGTTGTAAAGTGATAACTGCCAATCTTAGGCTTTGCACTAGTAACAGCACTAAGGAGGGTTGACTTCCCTGCTGATGGGAAGCCCACCAAACCAACGTCTGCTAACAATCGAAGTTGTAATTTGACCGTTAATTCTTCGCCAGGTTCACCATTTTCAGCAATTTCTGGCGCCGAATTTTTAGCAGTCGCAAAATGAACATTCCCCCGACCACCACGACCGCCTTTAACGATCACCTTAGTTTCTCCTGGCTGGGTTAAATCAGCTAGTGGTTGATCAGTAGAACTATCATAAATAGTTGTTCCTTCGGGGACTTTTACAACCAAATCCGGCGCACTAGCTCCCGTCATTTTTTTATTACCACCATTACCACCATTTTTGGCTTGAAACAATTTCTTATACTTAAAATCCATGAGCGTATTCATACCAGCGTCAACTTTAAAAACAACATTGCCACCTCGGCCACCATCGCCGCCTGATGGGCCACCATTTGGAACGTATTTTTCTCGGCGAAAACCAACCATTCCATCGCCGCCCTTGCCGGCCTTTACATTAAATTTAACTTGATCTACAAACATGCTTTCTCCAATCTGCCTATGCTTTTCGCATTTTTGCCATCGGGGTTGTCTTAGCAAACGTATACTTAATGGTCTGCGCAACGGTCTTTGAAATTCCGAGTTGTTGTAACTCAACCACGCTGGCGTTCTCAATATTTTTCATGGAACCAAAATTCCTTAGAAGCTTATTTCGCGTCTTGGGACCGACGCCCTTGATGTTGTCTAACCTTGATGTCATTGAATTTTTACTATGAAGTTCATGATGAAATGAAATTGCAAAACGGTGTACCTCATCTTGCACCCGTTGAACCAGATAAAAGGCCTGGCTTTGCGGATTCAAGGCAACATGCTCATCTTGATCACCATACAGTAAGTCTGCCGTCCGGTGTTTGGAATTCTTTACCATCCCAGCCACGGGAATCTCCAAAGCCAACTCATTTTCTAAGACATCCTTAACCGCATTCATTTGAATCTCACCACCATCCATCAAGATCAGGTCTGGTAAGTCAGCATGTTCTTTTAACAATCTCGTATATCGTCTGCGAATGACTTCCTTCGTACTAGCGGTTTCATCAGCATGATCAACCGTGCGTAACTTATATTTGCGATACTTATTTTTATTCGGTTTTCCATTTTCAAACACCACCATGGCCGACACTAAATCAGCTCCATCAAGATGTGAATGATCAAACGCTTCAATCCGATTTAGTTGCGATAAATTCAAAGCCTGCTGTAACTCTGTCATCGCTCCAGTGGTCTTTTGTTGATTCAATTCTAATAACCGAAATTTTTCATCCAAAACATATTTAGCATTCTCCCGCGCCATCTGAAGCAGTGCCCGTTTTTGCCCCCGCTGCGGGACTCTTGTCGGAATCTTAGTTAACTGATAGATAATCTCAGGGTCAATTTCGCTTGGAACTAAAATTTCAACTGGTTTAAGCTGTTGTTTCTGATTGTAAAACTGAACAATGAAATTTGTAACCTCTTCTTCTGAAGTACTAACAATCGGAAAGAGTCGCTTAGTGCGTTTCATCAACCGCGCCTGCCGAATATAGAAAATTTGAATTGATAACCAGCCATGATCGGCATAAAAGTTAAAAATATCTCGTTGTGTATAATCATTTGAGATGATCTTTTGTTTTTCTACGGTTGCTTGAATATAACGCAATTGATCCCGAAGCTCAGCCGCCCGTTCATATTCTTGTTGCGCTGCTGCTGTCTCCATTCGTTGTTGCAAGAGTTGTTTTGCCTGAATTACATTACCATTTAAAAATGATTTAATTTGCTTGATTTGCTGTTGATATGCTTGCTTAGGAACCGTTTTAAAACAACTACCAAGACATTGACCCATATGATAATACAGACAAGGACGTCCTTGATACCCATTGCAACGACGCAACGGATACATTTTTTGCAAAAATTTCAAAGTTTCATCTGCTGCATAGATATTAGGATAGGGTCCGTAATAGTAGGCCCCGTCATGGCGCTGAAAGCTAGTTACCAACATTTTAGGATTACGCTCATTAGTGATTTTAATATATGGATAGCCCCCGCTACCATTTTTCAGGCTCACATTATAATATGGTCGATACTTTTGGATGAGTGTAATTTCTAACAAAAAAGCTTCTTTGTCGTTTGCGGTAATGATAGTTTCATAATCAGCAATATTGTTAACTAATTTTTCTCGGCGACCAACTTGACGGCTTTTAAAATAGGATCGCACTCGATTTTTAAGATTTTTGGATTTACCAACGTAAATCACCTTCCCGTTGCGGTCTTTCATAATATAAACACCGGGTTTTTCCGGTAGCAATGTCAGTTTATCCTCAATGTACTTGGATGCCATCGACTTTCTCCTTTCACCCAGCCTATGCTTAAATTATAGTTAACCACAGCTTCTTTGTATATTAAATGACAGTCAAGTTGCTTTTTGGTATGATGAACGAAAGGAGTGATCTTATGGGACTGCATATCAATAAACAAAACGATCTCGACGAGATGCTAAACAAATTTGCCAAAATTAATCCTAAAAATAATCAGCACACTGATTTTTTGAAACCCGCACCTAAATCATCAGAGATTGACGAACAAAAAAAGAAGCACCATTTATTTCATCACAAAAACAACCAATAAATTATAAAATCAGCTGCGTTGCAGCTGATTTTTTGTTTGGTCCGTAATCCAGTTCCAGATTTCCGGAGCCCCCTGTTTAGTTTTAGCTGAAAACATGACCAGCGACTGATCAGCGGTTAAGTGTAATTGCTGTTGCAAATCTTTTGCTTGAGCTTTGACCTTACTTTTAGCTAACTTGTCCATTTTAGTTGCCACATACAAAGTCGGAATCTGATAGTAAGCTAACCAATCATGCATTTGCCGATCATAATCACTCAAAGCATGTCGACTGTCAATCAAGTTAACGACCCCCGCTAAGGTGGAACGTTGGGTTAGATAGGTTTCAATCATCTCTGCCCATTTTTCACGTGCTTGTTTTGAAACTTTGGCATAACCATACCCGGGCACATCCACAAAGTATAATTTGTGATTTAATTCGTAAAAATTAAGGGTCTGGGTTTTACCCGGCTGCCCAGAAGTATGAGCGTAGTCTTTTCTTTGAATCAAGACATTCGTTAAAGATGATTTACCGACATTGGATCGACCTAAAAACCCGATTTCTGGGTAACCAGTCGTTGGATATTGAGAGGGCGAAACGGCACTCATCACTAGTTGTACATCGGTCACTTTCATAATTTACCTCCGCTAAAGCTAAGCATTATTTGGCAGGAGTTTTCAAGATGATCCGAGGTTCCTGCTGCTTGACGACAGTTGCTTTCGTAATGATAACTTCAGAAACATCATCTCGACTAGGAAGCGTGTACATAATGTCCCGCATCGCATTTTCAATAATCGAACGTAATCCCCGAGCTCCCGTTTGACGGGCGATTGCCTCTTTAGCCATCGCTCGCAATGCATCTGGTTCGAAAGATAACTTAACCCCTTCCAGCGCAAATAGCTTTTGATACTGTTTGACCAGTGCATTTTTCGGTTCCGTTAAAATACGAACTAGATCAGCTTCCGTCAAAGTGTTCAGAATGGTCAAAATTGGTAGTCTTCCAATAAATTCAGGAATCAAGCCAAATTTCATCAAATCCTCTGGAATAACTGACTGCATTACGTTTTCATTCATTGCTTTAGTGACCGCATGTTTAGAATTAAACCCGATGGTTTGATCACCTAAGCGGTGCTTCACAATCTCTTGAATCCCAGGAAACGCTCCTCCAACAATGAACAAAATATCTTTGGTATCAATTTTAATAAATTCTTGCTGTGGATTTTTCCGACCACCCTTTGGTGGAACATTGGCAACAGTCCCCTCCAAAATCTTAAGCAGCGACTGTTGCACTCCTTCACCGGATACGTCTCGGGTAATCGAAACATTTTCGCTCTTTTTGGCAATCTTATCAATTTCATCAATATAGATAATTCCATGTTCAGCGCGTTCCACATCGTAATCAGCATTCTGCAATAACTTAAGCAGAATATTTTCGACATCCTCCCCGACGTAGCCAGCTTCTGTCAATGTAGTTGCATCAGCAATTGCAAACGGGACATTGATAATTTTAGCTAGCGTTTGGGCGATGTAAGTTTTTCCTGATCCAGTTGAACCAATCATACAAATATTACTTTTTTGAATTTCAGTATCCGCTTCTAATTCCGGAAAATCAGGTGTAATGCGGTCCGTTGCATCCGATTCAGTCCGCAACAATTCTTTAATCCGCATATAGTGATTGTAGACAGCCACTGCAAGTGTTTTTTTCGCATCCGTCTGACCAATCACATAGTCATTAAGTTTCGTGACAATCTGTTGCGGGGTTAGAACATTGATTTCTTCCGATTGAGCTTGCGTTTTTTCATCGTCAATGATCTGCTTACATAAATCAATGCATTCATTACAGATATAGACTCCTGGACCAGCAACAATTTTTTTAACCTGATCTTGCGTTTTCCCGCAAAACGAGCAGGCAATTTGTTTATCCGGATCACTATTGTCAAACATTTAAATTCTCCTTATCAGCTAATTTTATGCTACTGCTCCAACACGTTAGCATAAAAATTAGTTTTTTTCGCTAAAGAAGCCTTATTACAAAAAAGGGTCGCAACGATAAGCGTTGAGAGACCCTTTGATCCATATCTTAAAATTTATTTGTTGGCTTGGTCATTAGCCTCAGTTTTTTCTGGAGTAATTAGTTTAGCATTATCCACGATCAAATCAACAGCTTTTTGAATCGCCAAATCATGACTCAACATTTCATCAGAGAGTGCTCCACGAACTGCTGCTTCTTTCATGCCATATTGATCTGCCAAATTTTTAACTTCTTGATTAATTTCTTCATCAGAGGGTTTAATTGCTTCTGCTTTAACAATGGCTTCCAAAACCAAGCTGGTTTTAACTCGTTCGTCAGAATCTTTAGAAAACTGTTGCTTCAAATCATCACTACTTGTGTTAGTCATCTTGAAGTACATGTCAGCCGAAATGCCTTGTTGTTGTAAGCCGGCTAGATATTGATCCGTTTGACGTTGAATATCTTCATCTAACATCACTTGTGGAATATCCTTGACAGTTGCATTTTTAGTTGCTGCGGTCACGGCAGCGGCTTGGATTTCATCGTGTGCAGCTGATTCTTTTTGTTCCTTAAGCTCTTTTTTTAGTTTTTCTTTTAATTCGTCTAAAGTATCAACATCTTCGTCAACATCTTTAGCAAAATCATCGTCAAGCTGAGGAAGCTGTTTTTCTTTAACTTCATGTACTTTCGTTGCAAAGACAGCTGCTTTACCAGCTAAATCTTTTTGCTGATAATCTTCAGGGAAAGTGACCTTGACATCGACGTCGTCACCAGCTTTTTTACCAATCAACTGATCTTCAAAACCAGGAATAAACGAACCAGAACCTAATTCAAGCGAATAGTTTGTGGCTTCACCGCCTTCAAAAGCCTTCCCATCAACAGTGCCTTTAAAATCAATGGTAACAGTATCACCCTTTTTAGCAGCTCCATCAATTAGAACTAACTCAGCTTGCGATTTGCGCATGCTATCAAGCTTTTCATCGATGTCCTTTTTGTATACCCGCGTATTTTGTTTTGGAACCTCGACTCCTTTATATTCTCCTAACTCAACCGCTGGTTTAACACTAACTACTGCTTTTAAAACCCAAGGTTTGCCCTTTTCCATTGATTCAACGTTGATTTCAGGTTGACCAACCGCTTCAATCCCAGCGTCAGCAACTGCTCCTGCGTATGAATCAGGCAAAAGAATGTTCAATGCATCTTGGTATAAGGTTTCTTCTCCGTATAACTGATTAAAAACTTGTCGAGAAACTTTTCCTTTACGGAAACCAGGAACCTTAATTGACTTTTTATTTTTATTAAAAGCTTTGTCAAGGCCTTCTTTAATCTTATCCAAATCAATTTTAAAAGTTAACTCACCTTTGTTGCCATCTTTTTTATTCCATTCTGCCATTTTAAATCCTCCAACATGAATGGGGAGTATTCCCATTCAAGTAATTAATATACATCCTTAATTCTACCGTACGGGCTCTTAAATGTAAACATTTTACCCATTTGCAACAAAAAAAAGATTGAAGAGCAACCTCTTCAATCTTTTGAAAATTACTATTAGTCTTGGATTTCCGTAACTGTACCGGCACCAACGGTGTGACCACCTTCACGAATAGTAAACTTAGTACCTTTTTCGATGGCAACTGGTTTAGTTAATTCCACATGGAAAGTAACGTTATCACCAGGCATTACCATTTCAGTTCCTTTATCTAATTCAATTACACCAGTAACATCAGTGGTGTGGAAGTAGAATTGAGGACGGTAATTTGAGAAGAATGGAGTATGACGTCCACCTTCTTCTTTGGTCATGATATAAACTTCGGCACTGAATTTCTGGTGAGTCTGAACTGAACCAGGAGCAGCCAAAACTTGTCCACGAACAACTTGATCACGGTTAACACCACGAAGCAAAGCACCAATGTTGTCACCAGCTTCACCAACGTCAAGGGTCTTACGGAACATTTCCAATCCGGTTACAGTCGTCTTCAATACATCAGGAACTAACCCAACAATTTCAACTTCATCACCGACTTTTACAGTTCCACGATCAATTCGTCCAGAAGCAACCGTTCCCCGACCAGTAATCGTAAAGACATCTTCGATTGGCATCAAGAATGGCTTGTTTTCATCACGTTCTGGTGTTGGAATATACTCATCAATGGTATCCATTAATTCCATGATCTGGTCTTCAGCTTCTTTGTCCCCTTGAAGAGCCTTCAAAGCTGATCCACGAATAACCGGAATATTGTCACCATCATAACCGTATTCGGATAAGAGGTCACGAACTTCCATTTCAACCAAGTCAATTAACTCTTCATCGTCAACCATGTCAGTTTTGTTTAAGAAGACCACGATGTAGTCAACTCCAACTTGCTTAGCTAACAAAATGTGTTCACGGGTTTGAGGCATTGGACCATCAGTTGCAGCTACAACCAAAATGGCACCATCCATTTGGGCAGCACCGGTAATCATGTTTTTAACATAATCGGCATGTCCAGGAGCATCAATATGAGCATAGTGACGTTTTTCAGTCTCATACTCAACGTGAGCAGTATTGATTGTAATACCACGTTCTTTTTCTTCTGGTGCAGCATCAATATCAGCAAAATCTTCAGCTTTAGCCAAGCCCTTTTCTGATAAAACCTTTGTAATTGCTGCCGTTAAAGTAGTCTTCCCGTGATCAATATGGCCAATCGTACCAATATTAACGTGGGGCTTAGTTCTTTCGTAATGTTCTTTTGCCATTATGAAACCCTCCTATTATTTTCGTAAGACTTTCTTTGGTTTGACGCCAAAGCATCCTTATAATTAATTATACTACATTATTATAAAAAATAAAGCCCGCCAAGTCCAAAGAATTCACTTGTTAATTATAGCTACTCGATAAATATTTGTAAACACAAAAGTCTTATTTTCCTAATTTACCAACGCTTGCAAAATTTGTTCGATTGGAAGTAACCAACGCCGAATTTCAGTAGCCACTGTCTGAATATCAAAATCTGGCTCCTGCATCTTCGTAAACACCGTGAACCATTGGGCGGGGTCACGGATGATTTGATCAACAAACGGAAACAAGAGTTGTAATACTGTTTGGATCATTTGTTGAAGTTGTTGAACTTTAATTGGATCTTTTTGACCAAACTGATCCTGTAGTTGTTGCTCAAGGATTTGTGCAACTACCGTTTCACTCACATCTTGCAGCTGGGCTGGGGTTACCTGATAAAGTTTGTTATCCAAAAAGCGAAAGGAAACTGGATTGGTAACTTTTAACCGCATTAGATTATTTAACATTTGTGCACGCCAAACCGGGCTAACATCGGCATCTTGTAAATTAACCTCAACCCCCGCCCGATAAAGTTTTAGTGTCAAGCGTTCCGCCTGTTGTACAATTGCTTGTTGTTGTGGAATTTCTACAGCACCTAGATGTTTAAACTGGCGAGCCACCCGTTGGACGGTAGCATCTTTTGTCGCCCTTGTTTCAGCTGCGGATAATTGTTCGTTTAATTTGATTTGCTCGGTATCTGTTACGTACTGCTTTAACAACTGCACGTCGAGCAACCGCTGAGCTTGTAGTAGCGTCTGAACCAACAAGCTCAATTGATGCTGACTAAAAAATGAAAAGTGATCATCCACAATTTGAGCAGCTTCATTAGGACGCTTAACCGCTAACAAACTTGATGTCAATCCGACTACGACCGGATCGGGCACCACTTCTAGCTCGTTATATAACTGCGAAAAGCCCACCACCGCTGCTGAATAGTTCTTTCGTCGATAATCAGTTTCTGCTTTTTTTAAAAGTTTAAGTTGAGAATCAGTCATTTGCTCCACCTTATTAAAAAAGAATCGGGTTAGAAACCCCATTCTTAATCATCCTTTTTCTTTTTATTGGCTTTACTGCGCCGATGATGTTGATTAACTTCCATGATCACGGGTAAAATTACCGGCCGCCGATCAGTTTTTTTGTAGAGAAAGGAACTTAATTTTTCTCGGACATCCTGTTTCAAATGAGACCAATCAAAATCCTGATTATCAAGGTTACTTTCTACCGTTTTAATTACTAAGTCGCTAGCATCCTTCAATAATTTATGATGGGCACGATTATAGATGAACCCGCGTGATGTGATTTTAGGCTTTTCAACAATCCGCCGCTTCTTACGATCAATAGTAACGACTGCAATAAAGACACCGTCTTGTGATAAAACATTTCGATCCCGCAAGACAATGTTTCCAATATCACCAACTCCAATCCCATCGATCATCGTATCGGCTGCTGGAGCCGCCTCACCAAGGGTGAGTCCCTGATCATCAAACTGAAGCTGATCACCCTTTGCTGCTAAATAAATCTGATCATCCTGATATCCACTGGCCAGCGCAGCCTCTTTTGCTGCTGCCAGTTGGCGATACTCACCTTGTACTGGCAAAAAGTAATCCGGCTTTACCATTCCCAACATTAACTGTAAATCGCTACGAGTAGCATCATCAGCAACCGTTAATGCTTCAGTAACACTAGTAACCGTTCCGCCAGCTTGATAAACCAAGTCACGTGTCTTAGCCCAGGCGTTATCCATCGAACGATAAGGAGCAGTGGTTAGCAGTACCAGATCCCCCGTTTCAATCTGAACGTGTGGATCATGCTGATTCGCCATTCTTGCCAGGGAACGCATTGCTTCGCCCGGCTGACCCAAATGCAAAATAATGATCTGACCATCATCAAGTTTAGCTAATTCTTGGGCTGATTTGATAACAATCTTTGGATCAGGTAGCTTTAATTTGCCAGCTTGTTGCGCAATTTTAAAGATTGTCTGTCCGTGCTCAGTTGCAAAATAAATTTTTCGCTCACTCGCAGCCGCCGCATTAAAAATCTCTTGCAACCGCAACAAGTTTTCAGCCATACAGGTGAGCACCAGTCGACTATCTTGAAATTCAAAGGTATCACTCAGATAAGCCTGTACTACTCGTTCTTCGGCCAGTTGCCCCTGTGCTTCAGCATTTCTAGCATCAGCAAGTAGTGCTAAAACTCGTTCTTTGCCAGTGCCGATAATTGCTGGAAAATCAGTTTGGTAATCAGCCGGAACTGTTTGGTCAAATTTGAAATCGCCGGTGTAGACAACCGTGCCCTGATCTGTTTTTAAAGCAATTCCCATCGCATCTGGAATCGAGTGCGTTACAGAGAAAAAGGTAACCGTCCCATCATCAAACACAATTTCACTTTTTTCATTAATTACCTGGAAATTATCAAAATTTCGACTATCATGATGTTGTTTGACCAGATGACGGGCTAGTCTGATGGTTAAATCAGTACCAAAGACTGGCACATCAAACTCACTCAAAAGGTAAGGCAGTGCTCCAATGGAATCTAAGTGTCCAGACGTTAAAAAGATCCCCACAACCTTATCAGCATTCTCGCGAATGTAAGTAAAGTCTGGAATCACAAAATCAATCCCCAGCATTTCATCAAGGGGAAATTTAGAACCGCAATCTAAAATAAAGATACTTTGATCATTAACTTCAATCGCAAATAAGTCCTTACCTTCTTCGCGCACTCCTCCTAAAGGAATGATTTTAATATTTTTTTTCATAAATAATTACACCTCAAGATAATTTTTAATTGTATTTTATGAAGGAACCCTTCAATCAGCCTAATCTTTCTTATCTGTTAGTGTACCATACTTTCAATATAATCGGGGATAAAAAAAGATGTGCCAAGTGAACTTGGCACATCTTTTTTATCTTGTTTAACGACGCAAACCTAAACTCTTAATTAGTTCACGATAACTTTGTACATCTTTTTTCCGCAGGTAGCCTAATAGATTTCTTCGATGACCAATCTTTTTCATCAAGCCTCGCTGGGAATGAAAATCTTTCTTATGAGTCTTCATGTGATCATTAATCTCGTTAATGTCAGCAGTCAAAACTGCAATCTGCACTTCGGTTGAACCGGTATCACCTTCGTGCTGTGCATATTTATTAATAATTTCGGTTTTTTGTTCCTTAGTTAATGCCATGTTTAATTCCACCTTCCTAAATATAGTGACAACTGCTCAAGCTGGGTAATACGTCAGTGACTCGTAAAACTAAGTTTGAGTTATACAATTTAATATACACTATCTCAATTAATAACGCAAGATATTCCAAGTAATCATCTGCGTTGGTATTGCAATTATTCCCTTAATTTTGTATAATTAAGGACGTTGTAACCAAGAATTTTATGATTAATTCCGATATGGAGGTGAAAAAATGCCAGTCATTAAATCAGCCATCGAACGGATGAAAACCAATGAAATCGCACGCAAGCGCAATGCCTCTAAAAAAAATGAGATGCGGACCGCTGTAAAGAAATTCGAAAGTGCAATTGAGAATGGTTCCGAAGATGTAGAAACAGCTTACCGCAACGCAATTGCTGCAATCAACCACACGAAATCAAAGGGTTTGATTAAAACTAACAGCGCTAACCGTAAGAAGTCTCATTTAACTAAACTAAAAAACAAAACCAATTAAAAAAGAACCCGTTATTGCGGGTTCTTTTTTTTGCTATGTTGAAGTGCAAAATTTTCAAAGAGCAGTTCTGGATTACTAGAGCTGCTTTTTAGTTGGCATTCAATCTCAATTAAATTTAAGTATGCAGTCCGTAGTTCTTGCAAAGTGAACTGCTGCTCGTTTTTTAGTGCTAGTTTAACCCGATAAGGATGGACTTTCAGGATGGTTGCCATCTCGGTCTGACGACGCCCCTGACGGCTAAGAATTGCCACTTGTAGAAGTAGCCGAAACTGACCTTCTAAAATGGCATTTAATTTAATGGCTTCCTGCCCCTCCTCAATTAATTCATGATAAAAAGAAATTGCTTGCGTCGTTTCACCACGCAATAAGTAATTAACTAAGGAAAAAACATTTTGATCTAAAGATTTAGAAACAACTTGATCAACTACCGCAACAGTAATATTTGGTTGCTGATAACAATATAAAAAAACTTTTTGCAGTTCGTTCATTGTCATGGTCAAATCTGCTTGCGTGCGACTGATTAATTCTTCGAGTGCTGCCGGTTCAATTTGATAATGCTTGTTTTTGACATACTTTTTAATAAAATCACGAATTTCCCTCTCTGATAATTGATTAAAATCGATGATTTCAGCCTGCTTTTTTAATTCTTTGGTGATTTTTTTACGACTATCAAGCTTTTCATAGGGGGCAAAAATTACTAAAGTGGTTTCTGCCACTGGTTGTTGTAAATATTTCAACAAATCAGATATTTCTGCTGGACTGGCAGTGCTTTTCGCCTGACCGGTTAAAAAAGCAGCATTTTTAATCACCACTATTCGATGATTCCCAAAAAAAGGAAGTGAGCGCGCGTCGTTCAGTGCAGTTCCTAGTGAAGTTGCTTCTAGGTCGTAACTTGCAAAATTCATGGTTTGTTCTGTTATAGGAATCAACTGTTGCAAGCGTTCCAAAATTTTGCTTTCCCAAAATTCATTCTGACCAATTACCAAATAAATCGATTTTTGTTGACTAGTAATTTTGGCTACTTGTTGACTGATGGTCATCTGATTTTCCTTTCCACTTTGTTTTAAATCTGCCGGCTTGCCCTGCTCGATATTCAAATGAAATCATCCCCTGTGTTTGCGTACTAAACGACCTAATTTTCAAGCGCTGTAACGTATCCAGGGTCTGGTGATTAGGATGTCCATATCGATTGGCTCTTCCGGCTGAGATAATCCCAAATCGAGGTGCCAGTCTCCGCAAAAAACTGGGATCAGAAGCTGTTTTACTACCATGATGACCCAACTTGATAACATCTGCTTGGAGCTTGGGGTACTGTTGCAACAACTTGACCTCTTCTACTCGTGGCAAGTCACCCGTAAATATCCATTTAAGTCCCGCAATTTTACCCCACAAGACCAGTGAATCTTCATTGTGTCCAAATCCGGGATGATGCGGATGGAGCACCCGAAGAGATGTCTTTGCAATCTTCATTCCAGCTCGAGCAGGAATTAACTCCGTTCCTTGTTTTAAGTGGACTAGGCGGTGCATAAAACTACGATTCCGTTCCATTCCCCAGGGAAAATAAATTCTTTTAATTTGCATGGTTTTTAGATAAGCAGGCAAATCTCCAATATGGTCAGTGTGTAAGTATATAATTCTATGTTTAATTATAACTTATTAAATCAACAGAAAACATCAGTTATTATTTTTTTGTTTTCCATATATTTCTATGTATTTTAAAAATTAGTGGTAAGTTTTGCGGTAACAAAAAAGAACAGCTAATGCTGTTCTAGAGATTCTGTTTAAAGTCTTTCAATTGTACGATTAGATTTTGCATAGCAATCTCTGCACGTTCGTCGGTATCTTCTCCCTCAAAGTAGTATCGATTGAATGAGATGTTATTAAAGTGAGCTCCTTTTTCGCCTAATTCAATGATTAAATCTTCAACTTCTTTGACCGTGTCACGATCCAAATTAGGGTGCTTCTGAATGAACTCAACTATTGGATTACCGCAAATGGCTATTAGTTCAGTTAGACACTTTGCTGGGCTGATACCAGTAGCCAGTGCTAAGGCTTTAATGTGACGAACAGCTAGCCTATCTAGGCTACTATCGCCAGCATGTTGTAGCGATATTGGACTAACTCCACTGATCTTTGATATCCTGTTCTGATTTGTATGATGCTATTTTGCGAATAATTGCACGAAATTCATCTATTCTCACGTCCTCATAATTTATTGTTGAGTTGCTTAGTAAAAAGTCTAATAGTTCGGTTGCTTCTTCTTTGCTTAAAAACGATTTTTTATAGCAATTTAATTTCCAAACAGATCTCGGATTGTCTGCTTTTGGCTTTGTTCCATCGATATACCAAACTATGTATTCAGGTGCTAGAAAATTAACAACACCTCCTTGACCTTGAGCTCCAGTCGCTTCTCTAGTTATGATAAAGTGTAAAATTAAATGCTCAACTAAATCACAGTAAACAAGCCGATCAGCTTTTTGTAGGTCAAATTCATAATTAAGTAGTTGGATAAAAGTTTTGTTAGAAATATCAGGTGCGCTAATTTCATCGATATGATGCACATAGAGACCTTCGTCAGTCCTTTGAATTGGATTTTTAGCAGGGCTCTTAATTTCTCCTTTTAAAAATCTTTCATAAGACTTTTCTTTGAAGTAGTCATCTTTAGCTGACCCATACTTTTTAAGCAAAAAAGCTATGGCATCGTCATAGCTTAATTTTGAAAGCTTTTTATACCCTTCTAATTTTTGCGTCATGTGGTTTCTCCTAAATTTCTTTGAATTCATCATCAGCACTGTCATAATTGTAACCATAATCGCTGAATTTGACCACATCTTCAACGTTTGGCAAGTTAGCTGGATCACTAGCGTCGATTCCAAATCCAGCTAGCAAATCGAACTGAGCTTCCAAGGCGTTATTGCTCATCGTAGTACCTGAAACTTCTCTGTTGTAAACTGCTACATAGCTGTCAACTAATTCTTGTTTTGTCATGATATATCTCCTATTTTTAGCCATTTCAATCAATTCATTTAAGTCATCATCAGTTGTAAATTCATTTCTAATATATGCTCTGGCATTTGATTTTAAAACATAATATTTTCTTCTGGCTTTATTTTTAGCATCATTATTCCATTTATCACGCGATCGTTTTTGAGATTCAGTAGCCATTGTTCTCCTTACTTTCTTAGTAGATAAATTGCAATTATTATAGTCGGTATAATTAATAAATTTGAAATCTTTAAACTATAATTTCTGCAATTTTTATCAGCCGTTTTTGAGAATTTAATTAATTTCATTTTTATTTACGCAGTTTGCAAAATTTGATATGCTTAAACCAACGGCATTTCTGCCGTCAATCTAAGCATTGAGCTTATCGCTCAATTTCTAATGAGAAGCTTATCGAAGTTAAGGATATTTGGAAGGTTATCTTAACTTTTGAAAACTTCTTTTTATTTTGCTTTTCCAACTGCTTTCCTCCTTTCTTTAGTATATATTTATTATACGTTTAAACGTTTATAAAGTCAATGCTTTTTTTCAAAGTTTTTTAACTTTTTTATTAATTTGCAAAATTTTAAAATTGAGATTAAAATAAAAACCGTTATCAAGACTATTAGGAAAGGGATTTAAACTAATGGGAATACTAGAAAATAAAGACACTGTTTCAGATGATTATGTAAAAGAATTTATGAAACACAATACTCAACCACCAAAACATATGAAAGTTATTGCATTTCCAAATGTTAATTACGATTTATATGGGTATAAGAATGATAAAAGCGATATATTATACGAAGTAATAACAAGTGATAAAAAAACTGGTAAGATTATTGGAACTCCAAAGTATACAAAAGGAAAGCTATCAAAATTATTTGGATAAAAAATAGCAAATAAAAAAGCCCACACAATTATGTGTGAGCTTTTTCTTTATACTTATTTACCGCAACCGCCTTTGCCTTTCTTACCTTTAGCCATGTTAACACCTCCTTTCATAGCACTAGGTTATCTGTAGTACAAGATAGCTTGCCCTGGATAGATAGTAGCTCCAGCGTTCCCGTGGAAAACGTCAGGATTATTAGCGATAATGGTTGCTAGTCTATCTCCGATCTTGTAAGAGATTCCGCTAGCAGTATCGCCTGATTGTATGGTATAGACGTGTTGCGTGAGTCCGTTAGCACTGTGGTCGTTAACTAGCAGTTTTTGTCCTGGGTAGATCGTAGCATTTTTATTCCCGTGGAAAATATCATAGTTATTAGCGACGATGGTATCCATGCTATCTTTAGTCTTTGCGCTAATAGCACTGAGTGTATCTCCCGACTGAATTACATAAGTGATTGGCTTCCACTGTGACGTAGGCTGTGATGGTTGCTGTGGCTGTTCTTTAGGTGGTTGCCATGTTCCAGCATTAGAGCCATCGACAAGCTTGCTAAAGAAATCGTAGGAGCAGTCAGCTCCGTAGTAGTTGTCTGTAAATTGCCATACTGAGCAGTTATCAACGCCTGGAGAACTAACACCGTAATTAGCAACCCACAAGCAGTTAGTGTGAAGTGAGTTCTGATTGATTTGTCCTGAAATGAACCACGACTGCATTGAGTAAACACCTAGATTCTTAATTCCAGCGTTAGCGCAAGCGTCTAGCCACGTATTACAGTCGTCAGTAGCTGGATTAGGGTTGTTAGAGTTATCTTCTTCGTCTAGAAAAGCAAAGTCAGTGTCAGGATTCAATCCTAGCGCATGATACTGTGTGATGAAGTTGTCGGCTTCGGTCAGCATATCATCGTGACCGTAGGCATAAGAGTAGTGATAAGCGTGAACTCGTAATCCAGCTGCACGGGCATTAGCTACCTGCGCTCCCGCTTTCGGATTTTGTGAGTAAGGATGACCTTTACTGCCAGCCGTGAGCTGTACAATTACAGCTTTAACTCCAGCACTTTTCATCTGCTGAAAAAAATCCAGTGAACTATCTTGGAACTTCGCAACGTCAATTACTAAAGGAAAATCAGCCATTATTTAGCACCCCCATCTAATTCTTTGTTCTGTTCTGCTAGTTCTTGAGCTTTATCAGTACCAGCGGGCTCACTATCTTTAATAGCTTTGATGGTACTGTCGTCCATCTTTGGTAAGCTAGCGTCGCCCGTAAGCTTATCTTTAGGCTCATAGCTTGAGATGTTGATAGAATCGCTATTCTTGAGAATTTGATAAGCATACTCAGTAACATTTTCGATTGTCGTTTCTGAAACGTGGATTCCGTGATCGGTTGCAAAGTGAGCTAAGTCTTGCTCAGCTAAGCGACGGCGCTGGTCATCATCAAGTCCAGTCTGCTGTGCTGCGAAAGTAACCGCTGCCTTAGCTTGATTGTAAAGTGCTTGCTGACGATTAGTAAGATGGATAGCTTTTACGGTTGGTGCGATTAGTTTGATGATAGCTGTGATAATAACTAAAGCAGTAGCTGGATCAATTAATTTAATTAGTTCGTTCATTGTTAATCCTTTCTGTAGTCTGCTTATTGAGCAGGCGATTCAATTTATTATTAAGTGATTGGTTTGTATCTTTTAACGTCTTAATGATTGCTGATTGTTCTTCTACTCGGTCAGATAGCTTGCTGACTTGGTCTCTAAGGTCATCAC
Source organism: Fructilactobacillus florum 8D (assembly GCF_000512295.1). NCBI lineage: Bacteria > Bacillati > Bacillota > Bacilli > Lactobacillales > Lactobacillaceae > Fructilactobacillus > Fructilactobacillus florum. The sequence continues at coordinate 63,064 of NZ_ALXG01000045.1, read as the reverse complement.
GTTGCTTTGTGATAATATCTATTTTGTCTAAGAGCTCGGGCATGTGATTAGCATAGGCAAGTTCTAAGTCAACTTTATTTTTCTGCTTATCGCTAAGCTCCTTTTTCTTATCAGAGTACCAAGTGCCAGCAAAGGCTAGCGCTCCCGTGATAACAGCTACGATGATTGCGTCACTCATAGTGGTTGCCTCCAATCATCTCAACAAAAAGATTGATGATGAGAAAAATCATTAAAACTGATGACAAATGGAAAGGTATCCCTGGGGCATTAGCATCGTGCCACATAAAGATGACAAGGTACGTTGTCCATACCCCTACCATCAAAGATATTGATAGCCTGTGCATGTGGTGCTTTGTAATACCCGATGAGCCGACAATAAAGCTGAAAACTCCGATTGCGATTAGAAAATACACGATAATCGGGTCTTGTGCATGGACAAGAAAGTGAGCAAGAAAATCTGATTCGGACGCAAAAACATTTTTAATTACTAGCAAATAGATTCCAAGAGCAGTCGTCTCAAGCCCTGCAATCGCAATAAATCTATTTTGATTAGTATTTTTACGCATATGATCATCTCCTAATCAAGAGCTATACTAAAGTTTCCGATGAAATAGTCCGCAGAAACAGATTGCCAAGAACGCAAATATAAGTATCCATCTTGAGATAAGACTGCCTGTACACTGCTGTTACTACCGCCTAATCTAACTGACTGGAAGTTAAGCGCTTGAACAATCGTCTGATTAATTCTAGAGAACTCTTTAATTTTGTTGTCTGAAATTTGAATTTGATCGGCTTGGATATTTAAAGGCTCATTTAGCGTTATCCATCCTGATACAAATAAAATATTTCCAACAATTTTTACTGAAATAGCGCTATTACTTTCAGATGGGTAGCTGATTAAATGTAACTGTTGCCATTGCCCTGATGTTAAAGAAACTATTTTTTGGTCAGTGAGTTTATTTGACTGAGTGACCGTTTGCTGTAAATTGTTTAAATCAGTTTTAATATCGCTAGATGATTTTTTAACGTCATCTAAAGTGGCATAAACATCTTTATCAGCAGTAAAAGTAACGTTATCAGTGTCATTAACAGCAATTTTGAACGTATACATTAATCCTGACGGATGCTTTCCATCAGGATTAGGAATCAAGTAATCGGGGTTATCTGCACACTCAATCGCAAAAAGAATTTCTTTGCCCGCTTTATTAGTTGCGTAGACGCCATAAGTCTTTACATACAGCCCTTTTTGGCGACCAGTATTATTTACATAACCCCGTACATTAGATTCCCCTGTCGTACTATTTTGATAGGTATCAGGTTTAGATACTAGATCAGCAGGAACTACGTCAGTTACAGCCTTGAGCTGGTCATCTGATAACTTGGAATTGTCCATCGATGAAAAAACCATCCGTGTATATGTGATGGTATCCGTACCGCCATTGGCTGAGCCTAGTAGCTTTAATCCTGCGTTTGTAATTGTTGCCTGATTGTAAGTTGGCATTAGATCACTCCTTTAATTTGTTCTTGTTTGAGATAAATTTAGCCGTTGCATTGATAGCTTGCTTGTGAGAGTATTCATAGCTTGGAAGACCGTTGTTGAGCTTGTTACGTGATGACGATAGTGCATAGATGACATTTAGATATGTTGACTTGCTGTAACGCACGTCAGCCAGTAGATACTCAGGCGGTAGCATATCTTGAATCGCTTCAACCACAAGCTTTCGCTTTACTTCAGTCTTGGCTCCTGAGATGAAATCGAATGGAATATTAGTTATGACAAGTTCTTCAGGATTAGCCGTGGCTTCAAAATCGAATTGATCGATTGGCAATTCCATGACAATCGATATCATCTTCTTAAGTTCGTTTGTCGTTGAGCCATACGTGTTTTGCATAATTTTCGTACGAACCATAAACCGCAAAAACTCATCATCATCATCAATTCGCTTGATGTTGTACTCTTCGGCAATCAAATCTAAGCAAGCATTACTTGAATACTTCAACTGTTTACATTTATAGACACTCAGCAGGTTATCTTTACCAAGACAAGCCAAGTCAGAGATGATGTGTAATAGTCGCTGGTTATTGCTATCTGGCAGTTGGCTCAGAACTGATGGTAGCGACGTCTGTATCTGTCTCTCAATCGCTTCATTTGAAAGGTCAGTATCAGTTTCAAACATGATTATCAGCTCCTAACTTCAATGGAAATTAGATCACGACTGCTGACTGGCAACTCAAACTGGTCGACCGATATATCGTTCTCACTCATTGAGTCTTGGCTAGTACCTAGCTTAATTTGAACGTTTTTAACGCCTGATACTGAGTATGCAGGCGCAAATAACTGTGAAAAAAGAACATCCGACCCCATCGTTAGCAAGCTAAGATAGGATAAAATGTTCTTTTTGATTGTTTCAGGGGCTGAGTCAGCGTTGAACTGAGTATCATCAACAGTTAGGACAACGTCTATATAAATAGGTACTGTTTTGGCACGATCGAATTTAATCTCTACTGGCTTTTTCGCAATATCAAGAACTTCAACGCTAATTTTTCCAACTGTCGTTGATACTGGCGTCAGATGGTTAAAGTATGTCGTTGCAATCTCGGTATCATCGCCACCGATCACATAAAGATGACAAGATTTTGGGGGGTTACCGTATGAATCGTCTTGCATTGTATTGTTCGCAATCAATCGTGAATCCGTGACTCCTGCGATGTTTTTAATCGCTGTTTCAATCCCACTCTTCGTCTCGCTAGGAACGTGACGATTATTGACTAGGATACGATTGCGTAACTGCTCGTCAGTCTCAGCATCTGAGCCACCTGTCGCACTGTCAAGATTAGTAACGGCATAGAAACCTCCTACAACATTCTCAGCGACGATAATCGTGTTTGGCATTACGTTCTCAGCATAGCCTGCTTCCATAGACTTAGCTTGCACCGTTCCCCGTGCCAAGGCATTGCCGTACTTGGACTGGATTAGATGAGTATCAGGATGAAAAGGACAGGTTTCTTCTAGCGTCTTGACGTCAAAGCTAGAAACCAAGCTCTTCATCGTGCAAGTCCTCCTCTCTTCCGTTGTTTATGGTTGGAATGTTGTTCAAATACCCCTCAAATTTAGACGCTTGGAACAGCGTTGCAGGACGCAGATACTGACTCATCTTCCGATCTCTAGACCATGCAAAAGATTGATTATCGATGACTGTTTTGAAGTCGCTTACCGTAAAGCCATCTTTAAAGCGGGCTTCGATGAGTCTTCGGTTAGCAGACGTGTTGAGATAATGCTTGCCTGTTTCAGCGTTGAGATAGTCGATAATAATTTGGCAGTCCGTTTTCTCGGTTGGTTGATTTTTGGTGGAGACGGCGTCGGGTTCGTCAGAACTCGACAATGCTTCTCTCTTACTATTAGTATTACTTGTATTGTTAGTTCTTTTATTGTTAGTTCTTAGTGTCTCGTTTTCCGAAGTCACGTTTTGCAACTTCGGCTTTTGCAACATTGGAATATCATCAATAATCCACTCCCACCCAGAAAACTTACCTTTATCATTTTTTAACTGCTTACGAACTAGATATCCGTACTTTTCTAGTTCTGCTAATCCACTTCGTAAAGACGTTCTGCCATCAGTTGCATGATTCATAACTTCAGTTTCGTAAAATTCCCAGTTTTCACTTTGAGAAAATAGATAGATGAAAATACCACGTGCTTTCCAGCTTAGTCGCTCATCTCTCACAAGCTTATTATCAGCAGATGTGAATGTAGATTCTCGATTACGATTGATTTTTGTCATGAGTTCATCTCCTTAGAACGGTAGATCGTCATCAGTAACGTTGATTCCATCTTGGCTATTGCCCCAACTGTTGTTCTGTTGATTTTGATAGCCGTTATTTTGACTATTCCTTGTTTCTAACAGTGAGAAAGTCTGTACTCTCACTTCAGTCACGTAGACTTTCTGACCTTGCTTATTTTCGTAGTTGCGGGTTTGGATACTTCCCTCCACGCCGATCAGAGTTCCTTTGTGAGCAAAGTTAGCTAAGTTCTCAGCTGATTTGCCCCAAATTGTGCAACTGATGAAGTCTGCTTCAACGTTGCCATTGGCATTTTTGAAGTTTCGATTAACAGCCAAATTAAAGTTGCCTACTGCTTTCCCTGCTTGCGTGTACTTCAAGTCGATATCTCTTGTAAGACGACCTGTTAGCGCTACTGTATTAATCAAAGTTTTCGCCTGCTTTCACTGCATTGTTGTAAAAAATCTTTAGACTCTGATATAGCTCACGTGCTTGCTTAACAGTCATATTTTTAGGGTTTTTAATCTTGCAGATATTGAGCTGTTCTTCCATCGACTCACTTTCATCCTTGTTGATTAGCTTGCTGTACTTTGCGTTGAGATCCTTGATGAGTTGCTTGGCTTTGTCGCCAGCAGGAGAACTATCAGTCTGCTTAGCTGGTTGCTGTTGTTGCGCAGGACGGCTGTTCTGTTGTCGTTGTGCTGGCTGGCTACGTTGTTGCCGTTGCGCTGGTCGTTGACGTTGCTGAGACTGCTGAGTGCGTCCGCTAGACTGATTACCGTCGTCATCGTCGGCAGCGATACCAAAGATAGCTGATAGCGTGTATCTGCGTAGATATGTTAGTGCTGAGCCAGCTGATTGCGGGTCAGTCTTTAGTAGTGGCAATGAAAACGCTTTAAACTCGACTTGATTATCTTTGTCAAAAACAATTGTCTTGATTCCTACGCTGGTTTGCCCATTTTCGTTGGTATTAGTTACTGGAACTTGCACAAAGCCAAGCCCGACGCTAGCTAAGGCTGGCTTGAGTGACTCGATGATTTCGCTTAAGTCTGCGTATTTTGACTGTGTAAAAGGATTGATTGCGTTCTTTTTTGGCTGTTTAAAAACTGATGATAATTGTGAGATTTTCGAATAAATCGAATTGATGTTATTTGTGCTGGTTTCTTCTGTCATGCTTAGCCACGCTTTCTGTAGATTAATCCTGCGTTATCCATATAAGCTTCTAAAGCTTTAATCTGCTCTTTAGTTCCTGATAACTCATAGCTAACTAGAACTTTGTCAATGACTTCGCCAGTTGACCTGTCTACTGATTTAGTCTCACTGACTTTAACTTCGTCCTGCTCACGACGTTGTTTCTCTTCTTCCGCACGCTTGATATCGCTATCGATGATATCTTGGATTTCTAGAACAGTACCGCCGTTGCTCAGTAGATGGACGTATGGTACTGGATCAACACCTGCTTTATGAGCGTACTTAGTAAGAACTTCAACATTTTGTTTACGACGCAGTTCATCCGCTTGTGCCAGCTTAATTTGTTCGACAATTGCATCCTGCCATTGCTTCTTGGTAGTAGATTTGTTCAAAAAGCGTGGATCGATTGTGATGGTATCAGCTGAAACGCCGTAGTTTGGAGCAACGTCATTAATAAACTGCTGAATTTGTGTACGTTTAGCTTCTTTCCATTTCTCGTCATAAGTTTTGAGCTGTTTATCAATGTTGACGCTAGTTTCCTTGATATCATCTTCAAGCGGTTTGATAGCATCTTCAAAGGGCTTAATTTGAGCCATATAGTCACGTTTAACTTTGCGACGCTGTTCATCAAGACGATTGAACAATTTATTCAATTCCTGCTTAGTTTTCTTGTCATTTTGGTAAGAGTCAGCAGTGACTACTAAGCCATCGTACTTTGCTCTAATATCTTCAATTTTGGCTTGCAGAGTGTCAAAGTTTCTAATGTGGATTGGTTGTGGTTTGTAAGTGATCGTAGTTGTTTCGTCTATAAAAAGTTCCTTGCTATTCATCGTCTGTCTCTCCTATAAAATCTCGGCAAAAAGGGCAAAAATTAACTTTGATTGAGTCGTCAGGATTATATTCATCCATATACTCTCTAACTTGTTCGTCGGTCGGATCTCCAGGGTACAAAAGGTCGTACTTATCTCGAATATCCCAGATATTCCAGTATTGAATTTCGTGGTTATATCGGTCGATTGAAAAGTATCCTAGTCCGTACTCTTGCTTTGGAATTGAGTTTCTTGACGCACAGTAGTCACAAGCCATTAGCGCACCGCCTTTCTAACAATTCTTTGCAAGATAGTCGGTTGCTTTCTAAACGTTCTTGCGCTAGAATTGAATTGTTTAATATTTAAAAAAATTAAGTTTTCTCGACTACTTGTTGTGCGCAAGTAGTCTTTTTTTGTTTTATTCATAGCTAAGCCACCTTTTCATATTTGTCAGTTTCAAAATTGTAAGCATATCCGTAACCTTTAAAATTGATAATCGTGTCTAAATCGATTTCTTCGTCTGAATTAAATCCAAATGCTTCGACTAGTTGATCACGTAATTCCATTGCTTTGTCGCTTAGATAAGCACCTGATTTGTTAGCTTCTTTTACATATTCGTCAACAATTAGTTGTGTCTGTAATTCTTCCTTTTTCATTTTCTTATCTCCTTTTTATTCAAAAAAATCTTTAAGTTTGAAGTCTTTAATAGTTCCGTTAAAACAATCGATAATAATTTGGATAATGGTTATAACGATTGGTATAGCGATAATTGTTAGCAAAATTGTTCTGAAATTAATGATGAATAAACAAATTGCTTTAGTGATCAGGTCAATCATTAGTCCCACACCCTTTCTGTATAATCACGTAACGCTTTGTAGAACTCATCGGGATAGTAGTAGATAGACCTGCCAAAATTCCCATTTTTATTTTTCTTGTGATGCTCAATTGCTCGAAGTTCAGGAGATCCAGCAATCTCAGACCATCCAGTCGTCGACTGCCTAGATATCTCTTGAGCTAGCTTTGTATCGATAACTGCGTACTTGAGTTTCAAGTTCTTAGCAATCGGTACTAATAGCTGTTCTGCAACTTCTTCAGCAACTTTGCGATGAAGTTCCAAAATTGCTGTATCGTCCATATTCTTCTCCTTTTTTTAAATTTTTATTTGTTATAATCATCTCAAGAAAGGAGGTGGTTATAATGTCAAAACAAGAACATGTTGTTACAAATCCCAATGGCGGTTGGGATGTAAAATCTGATAATTCTTCCAAGGCTTCCGAACATTTTGACGGTCAGCAAGAGGCAATTGCTTATGCACAAATCGTTGCTAAAAATCAAAATGCAGAACTTTTTATACATGGAAAAGATGGAAAAATTAAACGTAGATGGAGTTATGGTACTGACCCATTTCCGCCTAAAGGCTAATCTTTTGCAGGATAAAGTTTAGCCAAATATCCTTTAGCAGGAATCACATCAGCAGTTGTGATTTCTGCTATTTTTTTGCCATCGTCAGAAACAATTTCAATTCTGTCGTACAATCTTGCATTTAGGATTTCGTTGCCATTAGCAGGATGAATGATGATTACTGGATCGTTTTCGCTTTTCATATTTATCGCCTCCTTTCAATTATCTTGATGTCATTTGACATCATCTTGTTCAAAAAAAATATCTGTTATAGATACCCCTAAAGAATTAGCTACTCTCTTTGCGTAAGGAGGAAAAACACTTTTTCTTTTTTCCAAAACGTCTTTAAAATACGATCCTGACGCATGTATATGCTTTGCAAATCCAGTTACTGTAAATCCAGATGTTGCAATTAATCCATTTAGTTCTTTAGTATCTTTTACTTTGTATTTCATGATTCCCTCCTTTCTTGATTCAATACTATAACCCATAATGTCATTTGTCAACACTTTTGATAAAATAATTTGTATTTTTGACAAAATATATTGCATTTTTGATAAACTTATTTCGAAAGGAAACCGTAATGATGGCAAATGAAAATAATTTTGGATCTGAAATTAGAAATATAAGGCAAGAAAAGAACTTTACGCTCAGGCAAACTGCGTTACAAGCTAAAATCGATCCAGGATACTTATCGCTTTTAGAACGTGGTAAAAGAAATATACCAAAACCCGATACTTTAAAAAAACTAGCTAAGGGCTTAAGAATTTCAGAAAATAAAATTTTTGAAATGGCTGGTCTAACAACGCAGTTGCCTGATAACATGAAAAGAATTTCTAACGATGATCTAGTCAACGTCCCTATCATCGGAGAAATTGCTTGCGGAGAACCTATCATCGCTGAGCAAAATATCGACGGATATCTTCCAATTCCGCACGATAACGTTAAGGATGGTAACTACTTCGTACTTAAGTGCCGTGGAGATAGCATGGAGCCAACGATAACTAACGGATCTAATGTTTTGATACGTGAACAACCTGACGCTGACGATGGGCAGATCGCTGCGGTACTGCTGGATGATGATACGACGGCAACGCTGAAACGGATTAAGCATATTAAAGACAGCGTTTTTCTAATTCCTGACAATCCTAAGTATGAGCCAATTGTGCTTAATGAAGATAAGTCTGGGAAAATTATTGGTATTGTTAAAATGGAAATGAAGATGTTCTAGGAGGAAAATATGGATAAAAATACATTAAACAAATTTAAAAATACTGAAATTGACTATGTACATTTCATAACTGAAGGCGATGAAAACGTATGTGATATTTGCGATAAATTGTGGGAAAACAATCCTTACTCTATTGATGAAGCTCAAAAAATAAGTAAAAACTTACATAAAAATTGTAGATGTAAATGGATTGCTTGCGATAAAGACGATACATTGAGATCTAGTATTTAGATCAATCTTTAAATATTTGGAGGAAAACATTGGTAAATTATTTGAAGAAAAATTATATATATATATTCATCTTCTTTATATTTCTATTTATGGCTTATTGGTCAACCATAACTCCTTTATGGACTGATGATTGGCGTTCCATTGTTAATGGCGTCGGGCTTAATTTTTCTCAAATAATAAATACACAAATAATTGCATATAACAATTGGTCTGGACGTGTTTTTGGCGAAGGCATATCACGGTTACTTGTTACATTGCCAAGACCTATTTTTGGAATTTTAAATTCTTTGGTATTTATTTTACTTAGCATTTTAATGCTAAGGCTTTCCAAAAATAAATTGCAAAGTACAAAAGAGTCATTCATTAGTTACTTTTTTATTATTATTTCATTATTTCTTTTGACCCCTACTTTTGGACAAGTATTTTTATGGACAAGCGGCAGTGGTAACTATTTATGGACACTAACTGCAAATTTAGTATTTGTTTGGTTGTTTATTAATATAGACAAAGTAAAAATTATAAATAAAACAATTCTTTACATTTTGATGATTCCTTTAGCAATAGTTTCAGGTTGGTCAAATGAAAATACTGGTGGAGGCGTTATATTATTATTAATTGGTATGTATTTACTGAATTATTTTTATAAACGTAATTTTACAATTAATATTAAAAAATGTTTATTGATTGTTATATATATTTTTTCATATCTAGCGTTAATCTTAGCTCCCGGAAATGAAAAGAGAGCAAAAGTTTTAGACAAAGATTTTATAAACAAGAATTTTATAAATAGGATTGAGATAAGAATTCCACAAATCAATGTATTTATTTCCCAATATTTAATATGGATTATATTAGTATTTATAGCTCTTGCTTGTTTGAATATTTTTATATTTAAAAATAAAGAGATCGTTATGTATTCATTGGTTTGGTTTATTAGTAGCTTTGCAATGATTTATGCTATGGCGTTATCTCCTGAACTAACAGATAATCAGGATAGAGTATTCTTTAATGGATTCGTTTTTCTTATAATTGCAACTATTAGTTTAATACCTAAAAATATTGATAGCCCTATTATTAAATCAATAATGGCATTTTCAATAATATCATTATCAATAATCACTTTAATATCATTAAGTACAGGATTTATTGACTCTAAGCAAACAAATAATTCTATAAGTAGAAGATATCAATACATTAAAAATGAAATACAAAAAAATGGAAAAAATAAAACTGTTAAAGTTGATCCACTAGATTATCCTGGATACACTAAATATTCAGTAACTTTTGGAAATACTTGGGATTTACAAAAATATAGCAACAAGGGAGTATACACATATCCTAATAGTGAGTATGAGCAAATGTTTGGAGCAAATAAAATAATACTTAAATAAGCTCGTAAGAGCTTTTTATTTTAAACAATTAAAAACATACGTTCTGGGAGACAATATGTATAAATTGAAGTATTCAAAAAGGCATCCGCACATTTTTCAATATAAAGCAAAATCAGGCATTATATGGGGTTATCGCCTATCTTACTATGATGAGCTACATAATCGTCATGAGAAACAAAAGCGTGGCTTTGAGTCTGAGAATGACGCTAATCGTGCTATGCTAGCTGATCAAGCTAAGCTTGCAAGCAATGACGTCAACCTTGTTAAAAATCAAAATATTACTGTTCAACAATATATTAAAATTTACATGGACAACCATAAAAACAACATAAAAAAATCCACTAGCGTTAGCTATTGGACGGCTTTTAATAAACATATAATTCCTGCAATTGGAAATATAAAGTTAAGCAATTTAAACAAGATTAATTACACTAGCAAACTAATTAATCCAATGGTAGAAAAAGGATATAAGCGCAATACAATTCTCAGTTGCCACAATCGAATGATGACAATTATGTATGACGCAGTTGATAATGAGTTCATCGATCGTAATAAAATATCGCACGTTCAAATTCCCGATACGGGAAAGGAACAAAAACGAATTATGACTAAAGTTGAACTTAATAAATTCAATGCTCAATTAAATCATGAGTCACTTCTAACTCAAGTCATAATGTATACGCTTGAGCAAACAGGTATGCGTCAAGGAGAACTTTGCGGATTGCAATGGCATGATATTGACTTTAATAAATTAACTATTAGTATCAATCGCACACGTGATTACAATGGAGTTCGTTCCCCTAAAACTAAAGACAGCAAAAGAACTATTAATATTTCTAAACAACTAGCTAGTCTATTAAAAAAGTATCGTCTAAAAGTGTCTCAGCAATTCATACAAAAAGGAATAAAATTCGATGATACAACTTTTGTGCTCCAAAGCGAATATCTTAATCCACTGGTTAATACTGGTATATCTCTCAGACTTCGTAATACTCTCAAAAGAGCTGACTTAGGATACCTAGTCGGCAGTTTTACTGCGCACACTTTCAGACACATGTATGCTAGTTTTTTACTAAATTCAGGCGTTCCTGTTTCTGAAGTGTCGGCATCACTTGGGCATTCTTCTCCGCAAATGACTCTGTCTGTTTATACAGAGAGAAACCCTGAGAACGATGTTAATTTAGCTGACAAATTTAACGAATTGTGGTAACTTTTGCGGTAACTTTATATAAAATAGCTTATAAACGTTTTTACAAAGGCTTTCTTCTATACATATACCAATATGGTCAGAATCCTGATGACTTAAACATAGATTATCGATCCGATGAATTCCAATACTGTGTAAATAATTAATTGACGTTTGTTCTGCTTGATAGCGCTGTCCTTGTCTTCGACGATTGCCAAAATCAAGCCGACCACCAGTATCAATCAAAGTCACCGTCTGATTAAATGGTGCTCTGATCAATATGCTATCACCTTGACCCACGTCAAAGAAGGTGATTTCCCCAGTCGTTGGAAAATGAATTTGTCCAAATGACAGTAATAGTAATAAAAAAAACGTGATCCACCGTTGCCAAACTTGTTTAAAAAATGCTCCCAAGCCGACCAACAATAACAAGACCACGAGAACCAGCTGGGGCTTTCCAAAAATAATTTCCCCTGGGAATTGACTAATTCCATTGATTACCACTGTGATCTGTTGCAACAGCCAATTACTAATTTGCAAACCAGGTAACCGAAAAACCCCCAGCAAATAACTAACTAAAATTAACGGAAACACTAATCTACCAAAAATTGGCACCATCCATAAACTTACCAAAAAAGAGAGGCAATGCCAGGTGTAACCATGATATAAAATCAGGGGAAGCCCAATTAGGTTCATCCAAAGCATTTGTTGCCAGTAACGAGATGTATTTGTAACTAACATTGTAAATGATAACAAATAAGCCAGCTGACCGCCAAATTGACAAAGAACCCATGGATTAATCAATAAATGGAGCATCAAGGTCACTGCCCAAAGATCCAGCCCCCTTAAGTTAACCTGTAGTAACCGCGCTTGAATTCGTAATTCTGTCCCCAAACAGGCTCGCCATAGTCCAACGCCAAAGCCTGATATCACACAATACACTGGAAGCCAGCAGCAATTAAACCAATCGATCCATTTGCGACGAAGCCGTAATCGAGTCAATAAATAGGTTGCTAACTGTAAAAGAAAGTAGACGTGGCGTCCCGAAATCGTAAACAAGTGGATCAAACCTAATTGTTGCACTCCATTCAAATCAAGCCGGAAGTCTTCGGTTTGATAACCAAATAACAAACAAGCAGCGTATAACCGAACCAAGTGAGGAAACCGCCGTAACTGCCATAATCCCCAAAATCGCAACTCGTGTAATTTTTCTAAAAAAGTTGCTGGTGGTTGCTTAGCAATCAACCGGAGTTGCTGAACCTGTAGTTGTCCATTAATCCCGCGTTGGCGTTGAAAAGCGCCTCCATCAAATTGATTTTGATTCCCGCTTGGCGCCAAAGGCTGTAGTCGACCAGTTACTAATAAACTTTTGGTAGTATGCAACGTAGCAAGCATTCGTGATGTTGCTTGTCCGCGCAAATAAAGCTGTTGATGGAGACTAGGAACGGTTACCAACCCACTATAACGACTGCCCGACCACCTCAGATTGTCTGGAGTAATCCGAACCTGCAGGGTAACATGATTACCGGTTGCTTGTTGAAATGTTTGTAATTGGCTAGCACGGAATTGTTGCCAACTAAAAAAACATCCTGCCGGAATTATTAGGAGACAACAATTTATAAGGAAAAACCACCTAACTTGCAAGCAGGCTAGACGAACTGCCCATACTATCATTCCAATCGCACCATAGATCGGCGAAACGAAGAAAAATACCGCTAAAAGCGCCCACCAGACGGCTGTAAAAATCCAAAAATTTTCTTTAATTATTCATCGATAGATAAGTAGTCTGCAAAGGGTAAGTTATCAAATTGTTGCTGGTCAATCATTACCTGCGTCGCCTGAACCTGTTTTTTTTGTAACAATTGCTCTGCATATGGATCGTTATGATATTCTCTTACATATTTAATCGCAGTAATTCCCGCTTGTAACAACATTTTTGTGCACTGCAAACATGGAAAATCAGTTACATAAATGACCGCTCCATCCGTTGATTCACCAAACTTCGCACATTGCAAAATTGCATTCATTTCGGCATGAATTGTCCGTTCGCAATGATTATTTACTAAGTAACAACCGACGTCCAAACAGTGATCATCACCGGCAACTGAACCATTATAGCCGCAGGCAATTACCCGCTTATTGCGCACTAAAACCGCTCCGACTGAACGACGCTTACAAGTACTGCGACTAGCAATTAAAATTGCTTGTAGAATAAAGTATTGATCCCAGGGAATTCTTTCTCGCTTCATACAAGACCACCTCCTGTAGCTGATTTTCTCAAGTATAACAGCAATTATTGGTGGTTCAAATTGTCAAATTATCTTTCAATTTTGCGACAGTTTTAACACCAAAACCCGCTACGTTTTTGAGATCATCCACAGACTTGAATTCACCATGTGCTTGTCGATAAGCCACAATCTTTTCTGCTTTTTTTGCACCAACCCCATCGATTTGTTGCAATTTGGTGACATCCGCTTCATTTAAGTTGATCGGTTCCGACGGTTGTTCTGATCCACCCCCAGTCGGCATAGTAATTGCCTTAGTTTCTCCTTGAGCTGGAACATACAGGCTTTCTTGATCAAGAAGCTTTTTTGCCAAATTTACTTGTCGCTGGTCAGCCGTGGGTGTAAAACCTCCCGCCTGTTGTATCAACGTCTCGCAACGAGTTCCCGGTGGCAAATGATATACCCCCGGACGTTGAACTGCTCCCTTAACTTCCACTACAAAGGTCTTTTTCAGCATCCCTTTTTGGTGGATTGGTTGAGACTTAGGTGACACCGGCTGTGTCACCTGTTGCTGATTCTCACTACTAGCGACCGATTGCGGCCATAAAAAGTACCCGCTAATGACGACCATGATTCCAATTATCACAATCCATAATTTTGCACCATGATCTTGAACTAATTCAACCAACTTTTCTCGATACTTATCCATCTTATTCCCCTTTCTATAATTTTAAATACGAAAAAAGATGCCCATTACAGCATCTTTATTGTTTATTTAAATAATTAATAGCATCTTGGAAAGTGGTTACAGGGACAACTTTCATTCCTGGTGCATATTTAGCCGCCGTAGTTTTAGCCACCTGATAATTAGTCTGATGATTTTCTTCCATTGCCAAATTGGTCTTCGTTGGCTTTACGTACGGGCAGAAGAAAACTTTTGCACCGCTATCATGGGCTGCAATAATTTTTTTGTCAACCCCACCAATTTCACCAACTTGACCATTAGCAGCAATCGTTCCCGTTCCTGCAATTTTTTGTGGTTGATATGTTTTTTGTTCTAGTTGTGAATAAATCTGGAGTGCAAACATCAAACCTCCGGAAGGACCACCAATTTCACCTGGTTTGATACTAGCGGCCGGATTTGATTTCACAGAAACATCATCAGTCATTGTAATCCCGATTCCATTAAATCCCTTTGCAATTTCGCGTTTAAACCCAGTGGTAGTGTGGGGCTTTCCTTTTCTTTTGAAATCTATTTTTAACTTAGCGTTTTCTGGCAGCGACCGAATATATTTGACATAATCTGTGCTTTGCTTCAGCTGCTTTCCATTAATCGATTCAATCAGGTCAGCCGGTTCTAATTTATCTCTAAAATCAGAATTAGGTAGTAGATTCAAAACATAGACTCCATGGAAACTTCGTTGTACCGGTCGATTTGCGTGCTGGTATGCAACATAAATCGCATTATTAATTGCGCTTTCCATATAAACATTTTGAACATCATTAAACTGACTGCCACTTTGTCCACCGGTAATGTTATTTGCATTTTCAATTGTCAAATGTGGATTAAACCATGATTGAACATAAGTTACCGGACGCGCTTGAGATAACGAAACAGCTGTGATCATAAATTGATTTTTTTTGAGCGGTGGCTGTCCCGAAATCTTGACCATTGGTTGCAAATTAACTGCTTCTCCCGGAGCTTCCACCACTGTATTAAGTGGCCAAAAGAAAAACCACAGTAAAAATGAAAGCGCAGCTAACAATAAAATTAGAATGCGATAGTGTTGTAGCTGCTTACTAATTTTTTTCATGATTCTTCTCCTTCAGTGCTTTGAAAACTTGATCAGGAACGAACTGTCGCACATCACCATCAAACCGATTGATTTCCTTAACCATCGATGAAGAAATTAACTCGTAATCACGATTAGCAAATAATAGCATTGTTTCAATATCCGCATCCAACAGATTATTAAGATTGGCAATCTCTTGTTCATATACAAAATCGCGGGAGTTTCTAGTGCCACGAATCACAATGTTAGTATGTTCTGAACGGACAAAATCAGCAGTCAGCCCCTGATAGGATTTGATAGTAACATTTTTCAATTCAGTTGTACAACATTGGAGTAGCTGAATCCGCTCGCTAACTGAAAACAAGGTCTTCTTTTCGGGATTTCTTCCGATTGCCACCGTCACTTCGTCAAAAATTGTGCTAGCTCGACGAATAATATTCAAATGACCATTAGTTAAGGGGTCAAAACTACCCGGATAAACTGCTTTTTTCATGATTTAATCCTTATATTGATAAATTGTAATCGTTGTCAACCCATAGCTTTTTTGACGCACCATCGAATAATCTACGACCTTAGGCAATTTTGTTGCTCGATCGGTTTCACAGATTACTAACGCTGCTGGTTTTAACAACCCCTGCTGGGCTAGTTTATCTAAATCTATTTGCATTTGTTGCTGTGCATATGGAGGATCCAAAAAAACATAGTCAAACTGAGTCTCAGAGCCAGCCATGATTTCTATCGCCCGCGCCACCGTCATTTTTTTTATTTGAAATTTTGTTTTTGTGATTTTAAGGTTCGCCGCATTTTTTTCCATGGTTTTAACTGCCTGATACTGGCGATCAATCGCCACGGCTTGATCAACTCCACGTGACAGTGCTTCTAGGGCAACGGCTCCAGAACCAGCGTATAAATCTAAAAAATGCCCGCCACGAAAGCTGGGACCGATCATATTAAAAAGCGCTTCGCGAACCTTATCAGTTGTTGGACGCGTTTGACGGCCCGCAACTGGTACTAGTCGCTGTCCTCGATGAGTCCCGCCAATAATTCTCATGATAACTGACTATCCTCACTTAGTTGCTGATTTAGTTCCGCAAAATCAGCTGCCAAAGTTGCCGTTGGTGCAACTGCAACCGATTTAATCCCACGTAACTGCTTGATCTTTTCAATTTGTTGCTGTTCATCGGCCTGGTTTACATACATAATCGCATAGTGCATTTTCAGTGAAGCGTAACGCATATCTCCAAACTTAGCTAGTTGCCTCAGTGACCGTTGGTTAAGGAACCCAATAATCAGCTCAGTCCGTGCTGGAATTTCGCTCACGATCAATCTCCTCCTTAACGACTATAGTAATCCTTGATGTTGTTCAATTCGGCTAATACTCATTACCATACCCAAACAGAGACTTAGAGTCACAATACTCGAACCCCCGTAGCTAACAAAGGGCAAAGCCACTCCGGTTAACGGAATATATCCAACAGACCCACCCGCATTTAAAAGTGTCTGGACAAATAAATAGGCAGCGGTTCCATAACAAATCGAACTGTAATAAATGTTATTACTGCGAAATCCAATATCAATTGATCTAACAATTAACATTAACAATAAGCCAAGCACAAAAATAACGGCAACTAATCCTAATTCTTCAGAAATGATCGGCAAAATAAAATCAGTGTTAGGTTCAGCTAAATATCCCATTTTTTGAATACTATTACCTAGACCCCGACCCCATAAACCACCATTACTAATTGCATAAAATGAATTAATAAGTTGTTGTCCTGATGATTGCGGATGAAGAAACGGATTATAAACGGCAACAAACCGCTGAAATTGATAATGATGACTATTTGCAAAAAAAAGCCCAATTGGTTTTTTGAAAATTCGATATAAGGCTAGCGGTCCAATCATGACTAGTAGCGAATACAGCGTCAACCATCGCTTACTAGTAATTGTTGTTCCAAACATCACCAAAATAATAAACGTGTTGATCAGAGCGCCACCAGTGTCCGGTTGAATAAAAATCAGCCAGATCATTACCACTGGAAGCATTAAAGGATAAAATTTTTTGGGCCAAAAAAAGGTTCTCAAAGCACCATTTTGAGCAATCAAAAAACGTCGCTTCCAAAAAAGGTGGGCAAAGTAGACGATGAACAAGAATTTACACAATTCCGCTGGTTGAATACTAAATGATCCTAGTGTAATCCAGCCAGAAGCTCCATTGATACTTTTTCCCAAAAAAAGCAGTGCAATCAAAATAAAAAACATTGTTGAAACTGCTACCATCAAAAAAGTGATATTTTTCAAATAAACGAAGCGACAGCGAGACATGCCTAACACAATCATCAGACTAATAATTACAAATAAAATTTGTTTATGCAAATAGGACTGTGCCATTCCTTGATGTAACATCCCCATCCCTGCACTGGCTGAATAAACCATCACGATTCCAATTCCACACAGGATAATATAAGGAAAAAACAAATACCAATCAATTCCATTTAAAAATTTTTTCATGGAAACGCTCCTCAGACATCGTTGTTTGCTAGTAGTTTCATTGTACTAGTCTTTGAGAAGATTTTCATACCTTTACTAATCGCTCCAGCAAACCTTACGAAAAAACCACTCGTTAGGAGTGGTTTTTTTAAGCTTAGTGGTTATGTTTTTGTTTTTTTGCCGCTTTTTCTCGTTCATTCGTGTTCAAAATTCGTTTCCGCAGGCGAATATGTTCCGGCGTAACTTCGCATAGTTCATCACTATTCAAAAATTCAAGTGATTCTTCCAACGTTAAATGAACAGGAGCTTTAACTTTGGCGATATCTTCGGAACCAGCAGCCCGCACATTGGTCTGGTTGCGACCACGAGTGATGTTAACAGAAATATCATTATCACGCGAATTTTGACCAACAACCATCCCTTCATAAACCTCAGTTCCAGGATCGGTAAAGATCTGTCCTCGATCTTGAACCGCCATGATAGCATAAGTGGTAACTTTCCCAGTGTTAATCGAAACTAAGGTCCCATTACGACGACCGGGATCCCAATTTTTAACTACCGGAGCATACTTTTCAAAGCTATGATTCATAATTCCATATCCATGCGTAATGGACAAGAATTGAGTAGAGTAGCCAATTAAGCCTCGAGAAGGTACTAAGAAACTCAATCTCGTTTGACCATTCCCCACACTTTCCATGTTTTGCATTTCACCCTTTCGTTGGGACAGGGTGTCAATAATCGTACCAGAATATTCTTCTGGAGTATCAATTTGAACCATTTCATATGGTTCGCATTTGGCTCCGTCAACTTCCTTATAGATTACCTCGGGGCGAGAAACTTGGAGTTCAAATCCTTCACGACGTAGGGTTTCAATTAAAATCGAAAGATGCAGTTCTCCACGACCGGAAACCACCCATGAACCTGGATCATCAGTTTCATCAACTCGTAATGAAACATCAGTATGAAGTTCCCGACTTAACCGGTCAATCAATTGACGGGCGGTCACAAATTTACCTTCTTTTCCAACAAAGGGGGAAGTGTTGGTTCCAAAGGTCATTCGCATTGTGGGCTCATCAATACGTAGAATAGGTAATGCCTCAAGACAATCAGCAGCTGCAACCGTCTCTCCCACGTTGATATCTTCCATTCCGGAAACGGCAATCAGGTCTCCCGCACGGGCTTCCTTAATTTCAACCTTGTTCAAACCAACAAATCCCATAATCTTAGTAACACGGAATTTCTGCTGGGAACCATCGAGCTTCATCACCACGACGTTATCGCCAATCTTGATGGTACCTCTAAAGACCCGACCAATTCCAATGCGACCCACAAAATCATCATAATCTAGCATGGCAACCTGAAATTGAAGTGGTTCATCAGAGTTGTCAATTGGAGCCGGAATGTTTGACAAAATGGCGTCAAAAATTGGTTTCATCGTATGTTCTTGCGAGTCCAGAGCTGGATCTGTACTAGAAGTTCCGTTCATGGCCGAAGCATACACAACCGGAAACTCCAACTGACTCTCATCAGCACCAAGTTCGATGAAGAGATCCAACACTTCGTCAACCACTTCTTCTGGACGAGCTCCAGGTTTATCAATTTTGTTAATGACAACAATGGGAGTAAGGTGTTGATCCAAAGCTTTTTTAAGCACAAACCGAGTCTGAGGCATCGTTCCTTCGGCGGCATCAACCACTAATAAAACTCCATCAACCATCCGCATAATCCGTTCTACTTCCCCACCAAAATCGGCATGTCCGGGAGTATCTAGGATATTAATTTGTTTGCCATCGTATTTAACCGCTGTATTTTTTGAAAGAATCGTAATACCACGCTCTCTCTCAATTGGGTTAGAGTCCAAAGCTCGGTCTTGAATTTCATCATGACCATTCAGCGTATCAGACTGCTTTAAAAGTTCATTCACCAAGGTCGTCTTCCCATGGTCAACGTGGGCAATAATTGCAATGTTACGAATGTCATCTCTAGTTTTCAAAGTATTTCCTCCTTTTAGGGTGGGTAAAACGAACAACTCCAGCGGGAATAGCGTAAATTCAGATAAAAAGCTGTGACACGGTCACAGCCTTAGTTCAAACTAATATCTAATTTAAAATTCGTTTGCCTTCTGATTCGTCATAACTCTGTCTCTCATCCTACCACAACAAATCTGATTGTGTCAACGACCGAACCGCGCTACTTTGCTTTAATCCAGTTCAACTCCGGACAATCTCGTGCTTTCTTAATTAGATGGAAGCCATCTAATCCGGACCGAGCTTCAAACGAACGTTGTAATTGGTGCTGATCAGCTGGAGCCGGGTTGATTTTTTGAAAATTACGATAACTTTGCAAAAGTTGCTCACGTTGTACCCCGCGAGGATCTTGATAAGCACGCTCAATATTACGAAAAAATTCTAAAACTTCCATCAGTTCTGCGGTTGTCCAATCGTCAAATAATGGGTATTCATAATTATCACTTCGTCGTTCCATCAGCTGAATTTTCCTTTTTAATCGCCGTAATGACTTCATTTGCAAAATCCAAATCCGTTGCTAAGTCCTGGGCTTCTTGGTCTGAAAGTGGCAGCTGAAGTTCATGCTGCATCCCTTTGGTATTAATAATTCTGTTAACCAATGCTAATTGTAACTGGTCTTTATTCTTTTTAAGACCTACCCCAGTGTACAAAATTGCGTGTTGGTAAAATAAGGCATCTAACAATTTTAAAATTGCTTTTTGCTGAATAATCTCATTGCCAACGATTGCTTGATCCGAAATAGTCGCCTGCAGTTCTTCTAACAAGTCCAAATCTAAGTTATTGTCCTCACTTTTTAAATATGATAAAAGGTTCATCGAACCTAAATAAATTCGACTCCAAGCCACAAAGCTATTGGTATTCAATCCTAAGGTGTTTACGTTTAAATCATCACTTGCTACTCCTAACCGGTTACACAATTCGTTGCGCAACAGCATTTCTTGTGGCAACGTTCCTACCCCAATAATCTGCTCCACCGCAAATCCCGAAAAGTAAGCTGCAAAATAAGTGAAAATTTCGTCGTGAGGGACGTCAAAAATCATTTTGCCAGCAAACCCAGCAGAAACCAGACGATTAACGGTACTCCGTAATTCGTCGATCATCGTTCGTAAGGAGAGCGCTACCTCAGTCGGCTCCACTACTTTAGCATCAAAAAAAGTCGTGTCTGGTAGCCAAATTACAACAGCCGTTTTCGTTAAGTCCGTTGACACCGATTGAAGTTGAAAGCGACGGCATCCACGCTGAGCCACCACTTCTGGCTCAAAAGCTGCTAAATCCGTTACAATAACTTTTAACGGCCAATCATGCATGATTAATGTTTGAATAAACTGGCGAATCCGCTGTTGATCTCCAACGATCATGATTTGTAATGGTTCAATAAGTCGCCAACTCCTTTTAGTTGAGATACTAATCTGGTAATAATTTAACATTCCACTGTAAAAAAACAAAGTTTTTCTTAAATTTTAGTTCGATTTCCCATTATTTTCAAATTACCATATAATATTAAAGGTATTCTTATGTTAGTGAATGGAGGTTTCTCGTTTGTATTTAATGAAAGACATTACCCGCGATGGTAACCCAATTTTACGTCAACAGTCTGAAACCGTTCCTTACCCCCTGAGTGCTGAAGATCGCAAACTTGGTCAAAAGATGATGCAGTATTTAGAAATTAGTCAGGATCCGGAGCAATGTGAAAAATATCAGCTCCGTGCCGGCGTTGGTTTAGCTGCACCTCAAGTAGGAGTCGGCAAACTGATGGCAGCAGTTTTAACTCCTCCGGATGAAGATGATCCTGAACAGATTTCTCCCTTCAAAGCAATCATGGTCAATCCCGTGATCGTCTCTAGTTCGGTTCAGCAGGCGGCCCTGACTGTAGGTGAAGGATGCCTGTCGGTCGACAAGGAATTCCCGGGCTATGTTCCGCGATCTGATCGAATTACAGTTCATTATCAGGACCTTGATGGTGCTGAACATCAGGTTCGCTTAAAACACTATCCAGCTATTATTGTGCAACATGAAATCGATCATTTACACGGGACTTTATTTTATGATCATATCGATAAAAACCAGCCCTTCCGCAGGGATCGAAGCGAAATTTTTATCGATTAGAGCAATTAAGTCAGCCATTTCTAATAAAGACGTCATCCTAATTGAATTAACTTTCAACTGGGGATGACGTCTTTTATTTTTTGAATGTATTGTAAGCTAAACAACTACTAACATTCAGTCAAAGCACTGCCGTTAGATTTTATTGTCTAATCGTTTAAGGAAAACTTTAGGTAGCTACATTCCCCTTCTGACTAGTAAGACTACTTTGAAACCAAGCGCTATTTTTCATCAATTTTTTTGAGATCATGAATAAACTCGGTCGTTGCATTATTTTTAACGTCTGCTACATTAAAAACCAGTACGTCAGCTTGTTGCCAACAATCTGTAACTAACAATCGTGAGTCGTGCTTATGGTTGATCAAACCATTATCTTTAGCAACCTGCTCGATCTGATTTTTAATTGCTGGTTGGAGCATGTCTAAAGAATTCGTATCCTGTAATTGATAACGGTATTCAAACACCATCACCCCTCTCCCCCATACACTCGACAACACCCGTGACGACTGTGGCTTAGCTGCCACCGCCCCCTTTGTTTGTTGTGAGAGCCGGCGCAAACTAGTGTAGACGACTTGGTCAACAAAGGTTTTCGTCTGTTGTTGATGCCTCCGATTAGGGATCACTACTAAAAAATGATGCAAAATATTATAAATGACAACTGCTACAACCGTACCCACAATCAATTCGCTGATTAAATGCAAAGATGTTCACTCCCTACTAATATGCTTCTAAATTATGAACGCACTCAGTTGCTAAAACAAGCTTTCTATACTTATTTTCTCCGATATGCTAAAATTAGGTTAGCTGTTGTGCTGTCACAACCTTTTGTTCGACATTAAAATTTATCAATTAACTTATTATGAAGGAGCGATTATTTTGATTTTTAAAGTTTTATATCAACCTAAACCTCAACAAAACCCCAAACGCGAAACTACTAAGGCGCTTTATTTAGACGCAACTACTGAAGCAGAGGTTCGCGAACTAGTTGCTAAACACACTGATTATGAAATTGAATTTATTCAGCAAATTAGTGGTAAACACCTCGAATTTGAACAACAAGAACCGACTTTTAAAATAACGGAGTTTAAAAAATAATGAGCAAATTAAACGTCAAAAATAACGAAACTGCTATCTACGGCGTTGGTGGCTTGGGAGAAATCGGTAAAAATACCTACGGAGTTCAATTTCAGGATGAAATTGTCCTAATTGATGCCGGAATCAAGTTTCCAGAATCAGATCAGTTGGGGATTAACTACGTAATTCCTGATTACCAATACCTAGTTGAAAACCAAGCTAAAATTAAATGTCTGGTAATTACCCACGGACACGAAGACCATATTGGGGGGATTCCCTTTATCCTACAGGCGATTAACGTGCCCGTTTATGCTGGTCCGTTAGCCCTAGCGATGATAAAAAACAAGCTTGAGGAACATAATCTCCTGAAGCAAACGGAGTTACATGAAATCAACGAAAAATCAGTTCTCCGCTTTAAAAAGACTAGTGTTTCCTTTTTTCGCACAACCCATTCCATCCCAGATACTTTAGGAGTGGCGGTGCACACTCCTGATGGAGTGATCGTGGAAACAGGAGATTACAAATTTGACCTAACTCCCGTTACCAATACCCCACCGGACTTACAAGAAATGGCTCGTCTAGGCGAAGAAGGCGTGCTTTGCTTAATGGGCGACAGCACCAATGCAGAAAAACCAGTTTGGACTAAATCTGAAAACTATGTCAGTCAATCTGTGCGTAACATCTTTGATAAAATTGATGGTCGGATTATTTTTGCCACCTTCGCCTCTAACCTTTCTCGTGTCATGACTGCAATTGATGCTGCTTATCAACGCGGTCGTAAGATTGCCGTATTTGGACGCAGTATGGAAGCAGCCGTCGTGAATGGTCGCGCCCTTGGTTACATTAAAGTTCCTGACAGTGCTTTCATTGATGCCAACCAGCTCCGATCACTGCCAGCAAATAAGGTAATGATTCTTTGTACTGGTTCTCAAGGAGAGCAGATGGCTGCTCTTTCACGGATTGCTAATGGGACTCATCGTCAGGTTTCGATCGAACCTGGTGACACAGTGGTTCTCTCAAGTAATCCGATTCCTGGAAACGTTCTCAGCGTTAATCGCATTTTAAACGAATTAGAGGCTGCTGGTGCCAAAGTCATCAAAGGATATGAAAATCATATCCATACTTCTGGTCATGGTGGCCAAGAAGAAGAGAAACTAATGATTCGTCTCATGAAGCCCAAGTTCTTTGTCCCCATTCACGGTGAGTATCGGATGCAAAAAATTCACATTGGTTTAGCAGAACAGTGTGGCGTTCCTGCTGACCATTGTTTCATCCTCAAAAATGGGCAAGTCTTAGCTTTAACCAAAGATCACGCTCGCATGGCTGGTAGCTTTGTAGCCGATGATGTTTACATTGACGGCAATGGCGTCGATAAAGTCAACGAAGCCGTTATCAAAGATCGTCAGTTATTGTCAGAGGAAGGTCTAGTTGTAGTAGTTGCTACCATTAACCTTAAACACCAAGAAATCCAGTCCGGTCCTGATCTACTGTCACGTGGTTTTGTTTACATGCGTGAATCAGGCGAATTGCTAGATCAAGGTCGAAAATTAGTTTTTCGCACGATTCGACGTGCCATGAGCAATAAAAAAGCAGACGAAAAATCAATTCAAAAAGCGATCGTCAATGATTTATCAAACTTTCTCTACGAAAAAACAGAACGTAGTCCCCTAGTTTTACCAATGCTAATTATGAACAATGGCAAAGAAAAAAATTAGTTTAGGAGCCTTATTTGTAACCAAAGTTGCTATGAACAAAAAACATCACCAGAGATATTCTGGTGATGTTTTTTTTGTTCTAATATTAGTTTTCCTTTACAATTTGATCAATTCGACGCAGTTCATCAGCTGTAAAGTCAAGATGATCTAATGCGGCGAGGTTATCATCTAAATGAGCGGTTTTTGACGCCCCCGTAACCACACTAGTAATGGTTGGGTTATTTAGCAGCCATGCCAACGACATCTGTGCCAACGTCTGATTTCGGTTTTGAGCTAGGTCATTCAATTGCTTCAACTTTTGCAGAGCCCGTTCATGACCATTTTTTAGTAAGAAATTATTAGTCCAGTGGAGATGCAGATTGCTAGGTTTGCTGGTCAAATATTTGTTAGTTAATAAGCCCTCCGCCAATGGTCCATAAGCAACAAACCCTGCATCATGGTCAGCCAGCGTCTGAAGGGTGCCATCGGTTTCAGCTTGGCGGTTTAGGAGGTTATACGAACTTTGGTTAACTACAAATGGTGTGTGCAATTGCTGAAACAGCTCAATCATGCGAGCCGTCTGTGGACCATCATAATTGGAAATTCCTATATAAAGCGCCTTTCCTGCTCGCACTATACTATCCAAGGCTTCGGCTGTTTCTTCAAGCTTAGTTTCAGGATCAAATCGATGCGAATAATAAATATCAACGTACTCTAATCCCATGCGTTGCAAACTACGATCCAAGGCTGCAATCAGCGTTTTTCGCGAGGAAAAATTACCATAAACTCCAGGCCACATATGAAAACCAGCTTTAGTAGTAATCACTAGCTCATCTCGATATGGTTTTAAATCCTGGCGATAGACCTGCCCAAACATTCGCTCCGCTGCCCCTGAACCAGGTCCATAGTTATTAGCTAAATCAAAGCTAAAAATCCCACGGTCAAAAGCATCCAAAATAATTTTCTCACTATCTTGAAAATTTGCGTCATCGCCAAAACTATGCCACATTCCAAATGATAATGCCGGGAGCTGTAATCCACTCTGTCCGGCTCTACGAACCTTCATTGTATCGTATCGATGTTCACTTGCTCGATAAACCATCAACATTTCCCCCTAAAATAGTAAGTGTGTTGATTCATTATTTTGAATCAACTTTAATGCGGAGCCCAGCAACTTGCCAACCGAAATAATAGTTAACTTATCGCTATGTTGGTCTGCTGGAACTTGAACGGAATCAGTCACTAGTAACTGATCAATTGCTGGATTTTTCAAATTTGCCAAAACATTTTTTGAAAAAACTGGGTGAGTTACCACTCCGATCGTTTGCTGGGCTCCCGCTTTTTTCAACGCTTCCGCAGACACTAACAACTTGTGTCCCGTTACGATAATATCATCAATAATCAAAGCATTCTTGCCAGCTACGTCACCAATGACTGACTCTGGAATATGCCCAGAATCTTCTGGATCACGATTATCAACAATTGCAAGCGGCAGCTGTAACAGCTTCGCAATTGAGCGAGCCCGTGCTACTCCATTATGATCAGGAGCAACTACTACGGCATTCTCATCCAAATGCTGTGCACGCAAATAATCAGCAAACAAACGCGCCGGTTGCAAATGATCAACCGGAATATCAAAAAAGCCTTGAATTTGAGCAGCATGTAAATCAAGCGCAATTACCCGATCAACGGCGCTACTCTGCAAGAATGACGCTACCAATTTTGCTGTAATCGGTTCCCTCGACTTAGCTTTGCGATCAGAACGAGAATAGCCGTAATAAGGGATTACGACATTGATTCGGTGGGCACTCGTGCGCCGAACCGCGTCAATCATAATCATCAGTTCCATGAAGTTATCATTGACTGGGTCAGAAAGTGATTGTACTAAATAAACATCGTCACCACGAATACTTTCATCAATTGAGATTTTAATCTCGCCATCACTAAAGTGATTGATGGTGGCTTTTCCTACCGACATCCCACTTACGGCGGCAATTTTTTCCGTTAATGGCTCATTGGAACTTAAGGCAAAAATAATTGGTTGATGTGCAGTTGTTTTACCCATACGGTTTCCTCTCAAATTATGGTTTGCTTTCACTTTTATTATATCGTAGTTTTCGTTGATTTAGTACGTAAAAAATCTGTCGGGACGATCCCATCCATTCCAATCATTGGATCAATTTCATTATTTTGAATGGCACTCAACGTTAAGAGCTTGTCCTGCGGTTCAGACTGCAACTCCCTTGCGGGAACTGTCGAATCGCCTTCAGATGTAAAAACCTGATGTAGCCAGTGCTCCAAAAAAGTTTTCCGATTGCTTGATTCGTGCTCCAAACAAGTCTGAAATGCTTGGGGATCACCAACCATAATTAATTTTTCGGCGGCGCGCGTTACCGCTGTATACAATAAATTTCGTTGTAACATCCGACCATATTGAGGGACTAATGGCAACACTACTAACTGAAACTCACTCCCCTGGGCCTTATGAATTGAAGTACAGTACGCCAGCGTAATTTGATTCCAATCATTTCGACTATAGGTTACTTCGGAATCATCAAAATCAATAATTAGCTTATCTAGATACGGCTTCTTTTGGTTGTTCACATCAATCCCAACAATCTTCCCAATGTCACCGTTAAAAACATTCTGATCTGCATCATTAGTTAATTGCAACACCTTATCACCAATTCGATAGGTTGTATCTCGATAATTAACTTCCTTCGCAGCCTGACCAGCTGGTGGATTAAGTACCGGTTGCAGGGCTGTATTCAAATGATCAATTCCAGCAACTCCCCGATACATGGGAGCCAACACTTGAATTTCTGCCGTAGCAAACTCATGTTGATGAGCTTTTTTAACTACCTGCTCAATCACCTGAACGACTTGTTGACTGCCACACGGAATAAAACTTCGGTCTGCTGCCTTCTTAAGTAAGTCTGGTGGCAACATTCCCATTCTGATCTCATGAGCCAAGTCAACAATTGTTGAATCAGAACTTTGGCGGTGAATCTGGGTTAGTTCTTGGGTTGCAATCGTCTGCGAGTGGATTAAATCATAAAAGACTTGACCCGGACCCACTGACGGCAATTGATCTTGATCCCCCACTAAGATTAATTTCATTCCTGTGGGGATCGCTTGTACCAGTTTAGCAAAGAGCTCCGTGTCAACCATCGACATCTCATCAATAATTAACAACTGCCCATCAATTTCGCTAGTCCCTGGTTCTTCATTTCCATTTAATCCCAACAAGCGGTGAATGGTACTGGCCGGAATCCCAGTCGCCTCACTCATTTTCTTGGCAGCACGACCAGTTGGTGCCGCTAGTAAGACTGGAAATGGTTGGTCGTGATAATCCGATAATTCCAAGGAAAGCTCCTGCGCGACCGCAAATGTCTGCACGATTCCCTTAATAATTGTAGTCTTCCCAGTTCCTGGACCACCGGTAAGAATAAACAATTGCTGGTTTAAAGCGGCCAAAATTGCTTGGTGTTGGGACTGGTCATAGTTAATCTTCAGCTGATTGGCACACGTTGCTAACGCTGTTTCATAGTCAATCGTTTTAGTAGCGGTGGGCGCCTTTGCAATCCGCTGTAACTGATTCGCAATTTGGCGTTCTGCATCATAAAACCGTTTTAAATAAAATTTTTCTTCATCAACCACCATAATTTGTTGTGTAGTAACTAACTGTTGCAATGCCTGACCAAGCTGTTGCTCATCAATTGTCTGATTTGGATCTGTATTTAAGACGGAAAAACTAGCTCTTACAACTTCTTCACGATTAGCATAGGTACTACCGCTAGTATTAGCCAGCTCTTCTAAAGTGGTTATCAGTCCGGCTTGCAACCGGGTGGGATCGTTATAGCTAATTCCAAGCTGTTGCGCTAGTTGATCCGCCCGTTTAAAACTAATGTTTGGAATATCACCTACTAACCGATAAGGGTCCTCTTGGATAACTGTCAGTGCTTCTTCATGATATTTTTTAAAAATAGCTGTGGCCAATTTGCTCCCAAAGCCAAAACTATTTAACCCCACAATCACTTGTTCGGTGCCATTATTTTGTTGTAAAGTCGTCAAAACCGTTTTTTTCTGCTGTGCTGTTAATGGAACGCGGTCCAAAATTGCGGGGTTCTTTAAAACCTGTTCAATAAGATTGAGTCCAAGGGTTTGTACAATTTTAGTGGCAGACTTGGGTCCAACTCCGGGAAAATCACTTCCAGCTAGATATTTAATCAAACCTGAAACAGAAGTCTGCTGATTTCGCTGGTAGTTAACTGCCTGAAATTGTTTTCCATACTTGGGATGATCAACCAGCTTTCCCACGAATCGATAACTAATATCATCACCAATTTCTGCAAAATCACCAGTCACCACAATCTCTGCCTCATCCCAGGCAAAGCTATGCTCTTCCACTTTGACCAGAAGCACTTTATAAAAACTATCCTTGCCAGCAAAAAAAGTGGTTACAACTCGCCCTACGACCACTTCTGAAGTCGTAGAATGATCGTCTTGTTCTGCTTGTGCAAATAAATCCACCGACCGTGCCACCTGTTCTCTCCTTACGAATCAGTTCTTTGTTGCTTAGCTTTAATTTGCTCCTTGATCGCTGTAATCCGCTGCTGCTGTTGCGAATAATATTGAGGATCAATCGTTTTAACCTTCTCAAAATACGGTTCGGCAGTTGCTCCTAAAACTAGGGCAATTAGTCCGCGATCAAAATTTGCTACTAAATCTTGTGGTTGCGCCTGTAACACCTGATCATAAAAACTAGCTGCCTGCTTAAAATCACCTAATGCTAATAATGACTGCCCCAATAGTCGATTAACGGTTGGATCTTGTCGACTGGTTTCTTGGGCTGTCAACAAAAATGCTACGGCATGTTGATAGTCATGTTCTCCCATGTAGCTTTGCGCTAACATTAGATACGCATCGTGTTGCAGTTGCTGATCATTTACCTGTTGAAATTCTGTAATGGCTTTTTGATATTGACCGGCAGAATAGTATACATTACCGAGCCCATAGGTCAAGAGATTTTTAGCGGTTCGACTACGATCTTGAAACAATCCCAGAGCCTTTACCAACAATTCCTCTGCCTGCGTGTAACTGTGCAATTCAATTAACAACACACTGAGATCATAGTAAGGACGATAATCATGCGGATGATTATCAATATCTTGTACTAACTGGTGTAGGGTTGCCTCCGCCTGCTGTTGTTTTGTATGTGCATCCGGTTTATCTATCATAATATTCTATCCTCAAATTAAGTCAGAAGTTTCCAAAGGCCGGTTCAAATAGTTCGTTTGGTTCCATGCAATTAACGAAAAGGTTTGCCCATGATCAAGGGTTTCCAAAATAGTTGTGCTGGTATTCCCCAGACCACCACGTTTGCGCCAATCTGCCATTGGAACCTGTAAGAGTGAATTAATCAGAGCAGTAAGAGCAGCGCCATGACTGACTAGAAGGATTTGTTGTGAATTTTCAAAATTAGCGGTGATTTCAAAAATCTTTTGGCGCATACGAGCTACGACTTCAGCATAACTTTCGCCACCAATCTCGGTTGGATCATATTGATCAGGATGATTTCTAAAATTATCAAATACCTGCGGATATGCTGCCGCTGCATCTGTAAATTTCATTCCTTCTAGCTGACCAAGATGGAATTCTTCCAATCGGTTGTCAAGTGATAACGGTACCTTAACGTTCATTGCGGTTAATAATTTACTTGCTGTCACTCGGGCTCGCTTAATTGGACTTGCGTATACATGTGCAAATGATTGTTCCCGCAAGAAGAATCCGGCCTGCCGAATTTCAGAATAACTAGTCGCCAATAGTGGAGAATCCCCACCAGCGCCTTGATAACGGCTTTCTAAATTCCACGTCGTTTTCCCGTGCCTGATAAAATAGAGTCTCATACTTACCATCCTACGAATTTTTTAGATACCATTATTATTGCAGTTTCCGCTGTCAGACGCAAAAAAAGACCGACCTAAAAAGTCAGCCTTTTACACATATTGTAATTTTTTTGAATGTTGATAGGCGGCATCAATTGTTGCTTCACCAAGACATTCAGCTCCCTGATACAACACGAGTGCCTGTCCCGGTGTAACGGCCCGCGCTGGCTCATCAAAATCAACGCGTACCCGATCACCATCAGGATCAACATGCACAGTCACCCCAACATCACGCTGGCGATACCGAAATTTAGCTGTACAGTGAAAATCCTGTCCCATCGTATTACCAGCCACCCATGACATCCCGGAAGCTAGCAAATAATCAGCGTATAGATGTGGATTTTCATAGCCCTTCCCAACGTATAAAACATTGTGTGCTAAATCTTTTCCAACGACAAACCACGGTTGGTTATCATGACCATCGCCACCGATGCCTAACCCGCGTCGTTGACCAATGGTATAGTACATCAAACCTTGGTGTTGTCCCTTTACTTCCCCATCAAATGTCATCATTTTTCCCGGTTGGGCCGGTAAATATTCACTCAAAAAATTGTCAAAATTATTTGGACCGATAAAACAAACACCCATCGAATCCTTTTTATCAGCAACATAGAGTTGTGCTTCGTGTGCAATTTCTCGAACTTCTGGTTTCGTCATACCACCAACCGGAAATAAAATGCGATCTAACTGGTCAGTTGATAATTGACTCAAAAAATAAGTCTGATCTTTATTCAAGTCGGTCGAACGCAAGAGATGATTATGACCTTGTTCATCACGTTTTAACTGAGCATAATGCCCCATTGCAATGTAGTCGGCACCTAAATCAAGCGCATACTCTAAAAAAGCTTTGTACTTAATCTCGGTGTTACATAATACATCTGGATTAGGTGTCCGTCCACGACGATATTCCGCAAGAAAATAATTAAATACCCGTTCGCGATATTCCTTTTCAAAATTAACCGAGTAGTAGGGAATCCCTAACTGATTTGCTACATGGGCCACGTCTTTATAATCTTCAGTTGCGGTACAAACCCCATTTTCATCAGTATCATCCCAGTTTTTCATAAAAACACCAATGACTTCATAACCTTGTTGTTTGAGTAAATAGGCTGCAACCGATGAGTCCACTCCGCCGCTCATCCCAACAACGACGCGCTGCTTGTCGCTCATTTATATCACCATCATTCTTATAGATTCAGAAATCCACGATTTGAAGGTCGTAATTCCAGTATCAGTATCATAAACTATTTAGAATTTAATGCGCAAGTAATCCGCTAGTCCGGTAGTTTAGTTACCGTTAAAACCTTTCGTAATACTAACTGACGAATTGTAAAATTAAATCGTTCTTGGACTGCTTGATCAGCCGGTTGCTTAAAAATATTAATCGTTTGTAGACCCGTGCTGTCCACCACTGCCATTTTAAAAGTTGTCAAATCATTTGAAATCGTTAATTTTAATTTGATTTCTTTGGCACTGCCCGGTGCGGTTCCCAGGGACTGCTGCAGTTCATAATTCCCCCGCTTACTCTTTGTAAAATTTAAATCCAATAGGGTAAACACCTTGATTTCAGGGTTCAAACGGTAACTCATCGGACTATTTGGCAATCTAACTTCTGTTTTAAATTGCATGATTAAGACCTCCGTGCGGCTAATCGCCGAATGATTTTTATCACTGCCGTCGTAAAGATTTCAATTTCACTGCTCGTGGTAGCTTGTCCAAAACTCAGGCGAATAGATTCTTCTAGTCGCGGACTTTGCTTACCAAACAGCGCTGTCAAGACGTGGGAAGGGGCTAAATTTCCCGCCGTACAAGCCGACCCACCAGACACCGCAATTCCCTCTAGATCTAAATTATTTTGTAAGACATAAGTAGAAATTCCCGGAAACCAGAGACTTAAAATATGAGGAGAAGTGTGCTGATCAAGCGTGCCGTTTACTTTAACCTCAATTTGATGTTTCTTGAACTGTTGCAAAATTTGGAGTTTAAATGCTTGAAAACGCTCGGCACGCTGGGTTCTTTCAGACGCATCAAGGGCTGCTACCGCCGTCGCAAATCCAGCAATCGCCGGGACATTTTCAGTGCCCGCCCGTCGTTTGTCTTCTTGATCGCCCCCCAATAGATAACTTGAAAATTGAAGATCCTTTTGCCTATATAAAAAACCTAATAACTTAGGACCGTTAATTTTATGAGCCGAGGTCGATAACATATCAATGTGATCCCTTTTAACATCAATATCTTCCAATCCGTAGGCCTGAACGGCATCCGTGTGGAACCAGGCTTGATGATTTTTTAACCGTTCCCCAATCTCATGAATCGGCATCCGCGTACCAACTTCATTATTTACACTCATGATTGAAACGAGGATCGTCTCATCATCTAGAGCATTTTCCAAGTCTGCTAATGAGAGCTGCCCCGTTTCATCAACTGGCAGGTACGTAACCCGAAAACCACGTTCTTCTAAGTACGCCATTGATTTTAAAACAGCCTCATGTTCAACAGCAGTTGTAATCAAATGATTTCCCAGTGCTTGGCGAGCTTCGGCAGTTTTGATAATTGCGGTATTGTCACTTTCAGTTCCACCACTAGTGAAAACAATCTCCTCGTCATCGGCATGAATACTAGTTGCCATGGTGTGCCGAGCCTGCTCCAGAACTTGATTAGCCGCTCGTCCTAATCCATAGAGGGTTGATGCATTGCCAAAAACATGCTGATATCGATCAGTTAATTCTGCCAAAACTGCCGAAGAAATCGGTGTTGTCGCTGCATTATCTAAATAGACTTCTTCCATAACGTCTTCCTTTAAATCTGAGGTTCCGCTGCTAGTAAATCTACCAACATTTGCGCAGCTTGTTGTCCCGCTTTTACGATAAATTCATTAAAACTGGTGTTAGCATTTTCATCACCAACATCGGACATCGCCCGCACCACTACGTAAGGTACTTTAAATTGATGCGCTACTTGTCCAACTGCGGCCCCTTCCATTTCAGCTGCTAGTGCATCTGGAAATGCAGTTAAAATCCGCTTTTTCATCGCTGCCCCAGCAATAAATTGATCTCCAGTTACAATTAATCCCTGATGCACGGTCAATTGGGCCGTTTGCGAGGCTGTAGCAAGCCGTGCGCGCCACTCTGCATCTGCAGCAAACCGCGCCGGCTGGTTTGGCAATTGACCCAGTACTTCTCCATCAGCAGTACAATCAACATCATGATAAGCCGTTTCTGTCGACAAAACCACATCACCGACCTGAAGGTTTTCTCCAATTCCCGCCGCAGACCCCGAATGGATTAGCACATCAATTTTAAAATTAGTTAATAGTAAGGCCGCCGTAATTCCTGCTTCGACCTTCCCAATTCCGGACTTAACTAAAACTACGGGTTGGTGCTTAATTTTTCCTTGATAGAAGGTAATCGCCCCCACTTGTTGACAATGACCATCCGTCAATGCCTCCTGTAAAAGCTTAATTTCTTCATCCATAGCACAAATGATTCCAAAAGTTTTCATGCAAACCTGCTCCCTTCATTCATTAACCAACAAACCTCATTATTAGCAATACTAAAATAATTAACACCACTAAAATAAAAATTGCCCAATTTAAGCGACGACCGAGTCTATTTTGACGCTGTAAAGCTAAGTCACGTTTTGGTAATGGTTCTTGTTCCGATTGACCCGCTGACACCCGTTGGCCGGGCTGCTTTCCATAGCGTGAAGTTCTAGTTTCTGCTTCAGCCCCAGACATTTGAGCGTCATTTGTGGCCGAGCGAGTTTGATTTAATTGTGACGGTTCATTTTTCATGCCTTATCCTCCGGCTGCAGTTTCATCAATCTCCAAGCTTGGATGGCCATGATGGTTTTAGCATCCTTAATTTGATGATCAGCAACTAACTGCAACGCTTCAGGCAGTGAGACTTTCTGCAATTCTAAAAATTCACCTTGATCACGCGGCAAATCATGGGTAACCGGTTCCAATTCTGTAACTAGATACAGATACATAAATTCATCGGTAAAGCCACAAGAGGTATAAAACTCACTTAAAAGCTGCACGTGTTGCGCATGCAAACGAAGTTCTTCGTTTAATTCTCGCTCAACTGCTGACAATGGTTCCCCTTGATCACGATCATCAAGCTTCCCTGCCGGAATTTCTAACAGTGTTTGGTTAGCAGGCATCCGCCATTGCCGTTCAAGCACCATCTTATCGTCGTTGGTCACAACCAGCATTGCCACCGCTGGTGCATGATAAACCACGTCGCGATTTGCCAGTTCGCCATTAGCTAATCGAACTCGCAGTTGTTCTACGCGAACCACTTCGCCATCATATTTTAACGAACGACCTACTTCAGTTTCTTTTAAATCCATATACTTACCTCCGCTAATGTCAGGATTATATCATCAAGCTTCCATGTCATTATGCACCCAACAATCTGATTTTTGCAGCTTGAAAGCCATGTTTACCCATGGCTTGAACGAACTCAACCGGCATGTTTACTCGAATTTGTTGAGGACTGCCGCTAATTATGCCAGTAATGTGAAAGAAAACGTCATTTCCTTCAGGATCAAGCAAATATCCGTACCCTTGCTGTGCCTGGTAACTCTTAACAACTCCTTGCATCTAATTTCCCCCTAACAAAAAAGCGAGACTTGCATCTCGCTCTTTTCTATTCATCAAAACCCTGCTGTGCAGTTTCTGGATAACTCGAGCGAACAATCTTTGCACAACGAGCACAAAAATCAGGATAATCAGGGTCACTACCAACGTCGGTTTTAATTAAACGACATCGTTCGCAAGTTTCCCCGTCAGCATGCTGAACCTCAATTGCTAGCCGATCTCCAAATGAAGTTACATCTTCATTCGCACTAACAACTGGTTTAATAACTAACTGCGAAACCATCAGAATCTGAGCAACATCAATTTTCAGGTTAGATAACGCCTGTTGGTCTGCTTCGGTTAAATATAAAATCAACTTAGCTTCAGAAGGTTTTCCAATGACTTTGTCATTGCGCGCATTTTCCATCGCCTTTAAAACAGCTTTTCTTAGTTTTAAAAATTCATCAAATTGTGCGAGACACTCTTCTTCATTAGTAAAGTGTTCCGCCGTTGGCATTTCTGTCAATTGCACATAAGAGGCTGGCTCAGCTAAAAACTGCCAAATTTCTTCGGTTGTATGCGGAATAATTGGCGTCAGCAATTTTGTAAGCACCACTAGCGATTGATATAAAACTGTCTGCATTGAGCGACGCCGCTGACTATTTGCACTATCGATATACAGAATATCTTTAGCAAAATCCAAATAAAACGCAGAGAGGTCTCCTGTAATAAACTGAAACAACTTTTTATTAACCGTCATAAAATCATACTGATCATAGGCCGTTCGAACTTCTGTAATCAATTGATTTAATTTAATCATGATGAACTGATCAACTGGATTCAACTGTTCATAGGAGACAGCGTCTTCATCTGGTTCAAAATCACTGGTATTGGCTAACAGATACCGAATCGTATTTCTGATTTTTTTATAACCATCGCTAACTTTTTTAAAGTTTTCCATAGAAACTCGGACATCTGAATCTGTATCAACACTAGTTACCCACAAGCGAACAATGTCTGCTCCCATTTGTTTGATAACATCGGCTGGTGCCACCGTATTTCCAAGCGATTTACTCATCTTATGCCCTTGTCCATCCAACGTAAATCCTTCAGAAACAAGTTGGCGGTATGGTGCTTGTTTAGCAAAAGCGACGCTGGTAATCAAACTCGAGTTAAACCAGCCCCGGTATTGATCAGATCCTTCTAGATATAAATCAGCCGGGTAGCTTAGTTCTGGACGCTGAGCTAAAACCCCCTGGTGCGAAGAACCGGAGTCAAACCAAACATCCATGATATCAGTCTCTTTGGTAAAATGCCCATTTGGAGAATGCGGACTAGTAAAACCAGCCGGCAATAATTCTTGGGCCGATTTTTCAAACCAGATGTCAGAACCATGCTTAGCAATTAAGTCTGCCACGTGGTTAATGGTTTCTGGAGTCATGATCGGCGTCTTATCTTCTGCGTAAAAAATTGGAAGTGGCACACCCCAGACCCGTTGTCTAGAGATCACCCAATCACCACGATCCCTAATCATATTATAAAGGCGTTGTTTCCCCCAACTAGGACGAAAAGTAACCGTCTCAATGGCCGCTAAAATCTGATCACGAATCTGATCAACTGACGCAAACCACTGCGGAGTGGCTCGATAAATAACCGGTTTTTTGGTGCGCCAATCAAATGGATAACTATGCTTATAAGGCATGTAATGAATCAATTGACCTTGCTGTTTTAGCTTATCGAGTGCAACTTGATTCGCATCTTCATAGAAAACACCAGCAAAATCAGGACCAGCTGCTTTAGTCAGGTAACCTTTATTGTCGACCGGCGCAAAAATCGGTAATCCGTATTGTTTTCCGATTAGATAATCGTCTTCACCGTATCCAGGAGCGGTATGCACCATCCCTGTTCCAGCATCTGCCGTAACAAAATCACCAAGCATGGTCACCAATTGTTTGTTTTCATCAAAAGGATGTAAGGCCGTTATACGATCCAACGCTCTTCCTGGAACTGTCTTAATGGTTTGAACGTTTTTCCAACCAAATAATTCTGCATCCTTTTGCAATAACTCCGTTGCCAACACATATCGGTTGGGATCATCATCATGTTGAACCACCGAATATTCAAAGTCTGGTGCGATGGTTACCCCTTCTGAAGCTGGAATCGTCCACGGAGTAGTGGTCCACACAATCATGTAAGTATCTGGTTCATCCAAGACACCCTTTCCATCCAAAACCTTTTCTGCAAAAAAGGCTGATGGTGATTCAACATCATGATATTCAATCTCTGCTTCTGCTAGCGCCGATTCAGATGACCATGACCAAATTACAGGCTTTAATCCTTTATAGATCAAACCTTGAGCTGCCATCTTACCAAATACTCGGATTTCTGCAGCTTCATATTCTGGTTGTAAGGTCAGATATGGATGATCCCAGTCGCCAGTAACTCCCAACCGTTTGAACTCGGCACGTTGCCGATCAACCTGTTTTAAAGCATAGTCGTGACACAATTTGCGAAAAGCGTTGGTATCCATCTGCTTTCGGTCATAACCAGCATTTTTTAACTGCTGTTCGATCGGAAGTCCGTGCGTATCCCAACCAGGAACATAAGGAGCCCGATAACCACTCATTGACTTATATCGAACAATTAAATCTTTCGTAATCTTATTTAAAGCATGACCCATATGAATATCGCCATTAGCATAAGGGGGACCATCATGTAATACAAAAGTTGGTTTTCCTTCATTCAACTTTTGTCGCTGTTCGTACAACTGATTTGCATCCCATTCCTGCTGCCGTTCTAATTCTTTAACCGGCAAATTACCTCGCATTTTAAACTTGGTTTTTCCTAGATTTAGCGTATCTTTAACTCGCATATTAACCTCCGTTTGTAAACAAAAAAACTTCGTCAGCAAGGGACGAAGTCTTCGTGGTACCACCCAAATTCAGAATCCAAAGATTCTCTTCATTTGTTGTATTTAAATCGTTAATAAAGTGATTTGCCAACTGACTAATGCTATCGGGCTTTCACCATCCCCAACTCGCTAAAAGTTAGTCAGCTAGTTTGATATCTTTATTAAATGGGTCGCACCTCACCGTTTGGAAAAATCAAAACCGTCGGTTCTGCATATTCCGATCGTTGCTTTCGCTTAGGAAGCGACTGATTACTTTCAGATTCTACACTGTTTGAGCGCAAACTGTCAAGCTGTTTAACGGCATCATTAATCTCTTGGAATTGATGATAATCAGAACCTTCTAACAGCTCCGTCCAATCCGAACGGTTAGCAAACTCTAACTGAGTCTGAAGCATCGCAATCATCTTAGTCCGAAAAGTCTTAATACTATCCCGATAGTCATTAGTAGCAACTACAACGGCAGCCGCCTTCTTTGAGCTCTCAGCTAAGACCTGATTAGCTTGTTGAGTTGCAGCTGAAAGTAATTCATCCGCCTTGTTTTGCGCAGCCGCAATCGTTTGTTGCGCCTGATGATCAGCAGTCTGTTTGACATTATCAGCAGCTTCTTGTGCCACTAAAATCGACTGATTTAAAGAGCCCTTTAAATCATCATAATAAGACAACGCATCACTGCTTTGTTTTAATTTAGCTGTTAGTTGGTCATTCTCTTCTTTCAGGATTTGGTAATCCTTGATAATCTGATTCAAAAAGTCATTAACTTCATCAATATTATATCCGCGCATCTTGGTCGAGAATTTTTTATTATGAATATCTGCTGCTGATAATACCATGATCTGCCTCCATCATTTATGTTTGATTACCGCCAAAGTGGCTTTGATTTTCCCCTTTTTTGAAAAACCGTCTTCTGTTTGTAAAACAAACCGTCCCTGACCACGAACCGAAACCAAGTCTTGGACTGTCAACCACTCCGCCGGGCGCTCTTCTGTAAACCAGTTCAAGCGCACCTGACCGTGTCGCACCAAATCATTAGCCGCCTGCCGGGAAATATGAAAAGCAGCTGCAATTACATTATCGATTCGCAATGACTGCAAGGTTTGATGAACAAGAACGGAATCATCTTCCGGCAATAGTTGACTGCTCATTGAAACTGGTAATACTGAAACTGTTGTGGATCCAATTTTTGTAAGATTACTTTGTAAATATTTAACAAGGGTAGCTTCACAATAAAATTGCCAGTGTTTTTGATTTGTGATTACATCACCTAGCACTTCACGTTTAACTCCGGTACCTAAGAGAGCTCCCAAAATTTGATAGTGCTTGATCGTTGCAAACCGCATGGGATAGTCAATTGCCATCAACTGTAACTCAAAATCTGACAGCTGTGGTACAAAGTAATCTGGAAAAACCAGTCCCCGTTGCATCTCAGCATCAGCAAAACCCCCATTAGTGGCGAATTGCAGCGACGGTGTCTGATTAACAATGGTTTGCACTAGGTAGCGTTCCCGGCGATTTAAAAAATCAGTTAGCACGGGGCGATACTCGCGATCTGCTTGACTCACCCAATCAGTTGCTTTTTGTAAAAAGAAGCGCTCACT
This sequence comes from Fructilactobacillus florum 8D, assembly GCF_000512295.1. NCBI lineage: Bacteria > Bacillati > Bacillota > Bacilli > Lactobacillales > Lactobacillaceae > Fructilactobacillus > Fructilactobacillus florum. Next base: position 23,402 of record NZ_ALXG01000045.1, on the reverse strand, counting down.
CGGTCGAACGTGTTGCTGCAATCTTTCATTTGCTGTCATTAGAAGATCGTGATTAGAAAGTTAGCGATTCCATTAACTCCAATTTGTATAAAACCTAGTGCAATGACCGCTAAAATCGGTCCAAATCCGATAATTCCAATACGCGCAAACTCAAAATATTTTAAGAAAGGCGTTACCAGACGAGTAATCAACTGACCCAATTTTGAACTGGGAGCCCCCGGCAACCAGCTCATTAGTGCATCAATAATAATAAGAAATACATAAACATTAATCGCATCGTTCAAGAGTTTGGCAATCATTTCAATTATTGTGGATAGCATTAGTTTTTGTTCTCATTTCGATCATAAAATTGCTGTTTAACATCCCCATCAACGGCAAAATTTTTAGGGGCACAAAGATAAACTTTGTCATCAATTTGTTGCAAGTTGCCATCGATGGCATAGATAGTGCCGGTTAAAAAATCAACAATCCGGCGAACCGTAGCATTATCAACATTTTCCATCTTAATTAAGACGGCATTCCCTGTCATCAATTTGTTGGAAATGTTTTTCGCATCAGCAAAAATTCGTGGCTCAACAATGTTTATTTTACTGTCTGGAATACGCTTATCACTCATTGACAACACCTTCCGTGGATTCAGCTTAACTGAGCTATCAGCTGGGTTAGGCTGATAATCTTCAGTTTCGTCATCTATACCACCAAAAAAACTGTTAAAAATTCCCTTGGCCATGATTGCTTACCTCCTTATTTGTTATTCCGATACTTGAAATTAAATGGGGGAATATCATCATTCTTGTCGTCCTGACTAGCATCTTGTTCCTCAGCTGAAGTAGCACTGAACGGTTCAAACTCATGCTTTTCCACATTTTGAAAACGTCGGTCAGGTTGTACGGGCTGTTGTTGCGTAGCATCAGCAGCTTGTGGATTTCTCGTTGGCGATACAATCTGATTAGCAGTTCGCTGGGGTTGGACCACTTGCCCGGACTGTTGTGATTTTGAAGCCGCATGATCAGGTTGATCAGCAAGTTCGGGATTTTCACTGTCAATTCCCGTTGCAATCACAGAAACGCGAATCTCGTCCCCCATATTTTCATCAATCGAAGTTCCAAAGATAATGTTAGTGTCTTCCGAAGTCGAATCACGAATAATGTTAGCTGCATCCTGAGCTTCAAAAATCCCTAAATCGGAACCACCAGTGATGTTTAAAAGTACCTGACGGGCACCATCAATAGAAACTTCTAATAGTGGCGAATTAATCGCTTTTTTAGTGGCTTCAGCTGCGCGATTCTCGCCACTCGCCGAACCTACCCCCATTAATGCCGTTCCTTTGTCTTTCATGATGGTAGTTACATCAGCAAAGTCCAGGTTGACATATCCTGGTCGGGTAATTAGATCAGAGATTCCCTGCACTCCTTGACGCAAGACATTGTCAGCATCGTGCAAGGCTCCTAAGAAGGAAGTCTTTTTGTCGGCCATTTCTAACACCTGATTATTCGAAATAACCACCATAGTATCAACATTTTGTTTCAATGCAGCTAAACCTTCGCTAGCATTATGGGAACGAGCCGGACCTTCAAAAGTAAATGGTCTCGTGACAACTGCCACTGTCAAAGCCCCTGACTGCTTCGCAATTTTGGCAATAATTGGTGCAGCCCCGTTTCCAGTTCCACCGCCCATTCCAGCGGTTACAAAGACCATGTCAGCACCATCAAGCGCATTGGTGATATCCTCCTGACTCTCCTCAGCAGCTTTGGCTCCGACCTCTGGATTAGAACCAGCCCCTAAACCTTTAGTCAGCTTTGGACCAAGATTGATTTTGGTTTCCGCCTTTGAGGCATTTAGGGCCTGCACATCCGTGTTGACTGCGATGAACTCGACACCTTCAACCCCGTCTTCAATCATTCGATTAACAGCGTTGCCACCACCGCCACCGACACCAATAACTTTGATATTGGCGCCCTTGCCAGTAGTTTGATCCATTCCATAATCCATCTTGCTAACCTCCATTGTTATTCAAAGAAATTTTTCAAGGAGAAGCCTGACCCACTCTTTTTGGGCTTCTTCGGTTCCCCTTTGGATTGCCTTCGCGAGAACAGGGACGCACTTCGCTCAGGCTGTTTAATCTGCGCGGTACGAGTTGATGGCTCCATATAATCAAGCTTCGTCTTGTTGTTGCTAGGAGTTGCTTGATCGGTTACAAATGCTGTTCGCATCACCCGCTCAATTTCACTTAGCTGATTTGCATAGTTGACCAGAGCTAGCGAGGTTGCAAAGGAGGAATGTCGTAACCCCATTTGATCGGGGACAAAGATTCGAACATTAATTCCAAAGGTATTAGCCGCTAACTCGGCGATGCCTTGCATCGCTGCTACTCCACCAGTCAAAACCAGCCCGCCTGGCAATTCTAAAGCATTAGCACTCTGCAGTTTATCCTTCAGACGACCAAAAATCTGATCAAGCCGAGCCTGAATAATTTCTGCTAACAGTGACTCACTAACCTTAACGGGTTGGCTTTGTCCCACGACTTCCACCGGAATTTGATTTTCAGTAGAGGCTTGCTCAACATCTGCAAAACCATACTCGCGCTTAATGTTTTCAGCTTCTTTAAGAGAGGTGTTCAGCACAGACGAAATATCCTTCGTTATGTATTGTCCACCTTCATGATCAACATCAACATATTTTAATTCGTGATTATGAACCACTGACGCGGTCGATTGACCGCCCCCCAGATTAATGATAATCGTACCAAAATCTTGTTCAGTATCACTCAAAATGGTGCGACCCTCTGCCTCAGCACTAACCAACAACAAGTCAATCGCAAGTCCAGCCCGTTCAACCGCTTTTCGGACATTATGAATCAGGGTCTTTGGACCTGTAATGATGCGACCTTTCAACTCTAGATGTGATCCCACCATTCCACGAGGGTCAGGAATGCCATCAAACTGGTCAATTTTAAACTCTTCTGGAATCAAATCAATAACTTCACGTTCTGGAGGAATGTTACTAGCAATGGCAGCTTGGGTGACTTGAACAACCTCTGCATCACTGATTTCTTGTGAATTATCATCCAAACTGATCATTCCAGAACAGCGGTCAATACTAATCATATCGGCAGGTAAGCCGACAATCACTCGAGAAATTTCAACACTTGATTTCGTTTCAGCTTGAGCAATTGTTTTTTTGATCGCAGCCGCCGCCTTATCAATATCAACAATTATTCCGCGACTAACTCCGGCAGAAACTTCATTACCAACACCAATAATGTTAGTCTGACCATCAACTTGTTGAGCAACAATCACTTTTATCGAAGTGGTTCCAATGTCTAGACCGACACAGATATCAGATTCTTTCATAAGAATGGAACCTCCTAATCCCTCATTTAATAATGCTTCGTTACTATAATTAAGTATAATTTTACCATACAAACAAAAAATTTAAAAAGTAAGCAGATTAAATTGGTTGCGAATACGGATTAAACTCTAAATTAATCCTGCTTTTTTGTTTCAAATTTGTCTTCAGGTCTGGATAATACGGCAGTTTTTCCTTGATTTGATTAATCCCAAGCACCACTTCATTACCGTCATCCATCAGCAGTTCAACTCGTTGCGGGTTATCACGAGTAGCTCGATTCTTCACAGCTACAATTTGCCGTTGCAATTTAGGATTGAGGTGCTGAATTGCACCAATCAACTCTGCAATCTGGCCGGGGTTTTGCAAACCATCCAAGCGTAGTTGGGGTTGCTGTGCTTGTTTGGAAATTGGAACATCCCCAATCTTGCCATTACTATACACCGGAAAGGGTCGCTGATGATGATTAACCATGGCGACAATCGGGAATAAACTCACCTTAATCTGGATATGATTCCAATTTCTTCGGTCAACTTGTACGTGATCAACCTGAGGATCGGCACGCTGCAGCTTCTTGACCGTTTGCCCCTTACGTTGCCAAAACACAACTAACGTATCTCCGGTTTGAAAGGGAACATGTTGACGGAGTTCCGTTTGCTTAGCAGGTGCAACCAATCTAATGGTTTCAATTCGACTCAGTGGCGACGCAAAATAGGCACTGATTAGACTTCCCAGCAATAACGCAATCCAAGCCGGTAGGACAAATAAGCGGTTTTTACGGTGCCGTTCTTTTTGTAGCTGTCTGATTTGACGCCCTGGACGCTGTCGACTGTATCGGTGCTTTTTTTGTTTCTCATATTTTTCCCAATGATTGCCCCCATCAGTAGCAGGAGGTAACCCCCGTTTTTCCTTCATGTCGCTCACCTAGTTATTATGAACCTGATGATTTGCGATTGCTGCATCGCAAACCGCTAGCAATCGGTCAGCTGCGTCAACTACTCCTAGTCCCCTAGCATTTTGGGCCATCGCAGCTCGTCGAGGTTCATCATCCATCAATAAATCAATCTTAGTCACCAACGACTTCCCCGATAAATCTGTTTCCGTTTCCAGAATAGCAGCCCGATTTTTCACTAAACTCATGGCATTTTTCGTTTGGTGATCAGCCGTAACGTAGGGGCTCGGAACCAAAATTGACGGAATTCCGAGCGCTGTAATTTCAGCTAAACTAGTTGCTCCTGCTCGGCCTACGATCAAAGCAACTTTTGGCAACACTTCTGGCATGTTATTAATGTAAGGTAAGATTTTAACATTTTTACCAATTTCACTAGCATCAACCTGCTGCATCACATCATCATATCTTCCCTTCCCCGTTACAAAAACCACTTGGTAGGCTTTTGTTTTAAAGGCTGGAAGTGCTGCAACACTTGCCTGATTCAACTTTAAAGCTCCCTGACTCCCTCCAAAAATTAATACCGTAGGTTGCTGATCATGCAACCCAAGCTGGGACCATTTAAAATCACTACGTACATTTGCCACCTGCTGAGCGCGCGGGTTACCAGTAAAAACTACCTTGTTAACAGGAAATTGTGACCGCGCCTCGTCAAAGGCAATCGCAATTTTATCAACATAGCGACTCAAAAATTTATTGGTCCAACCCACTACACTGTTTTGTTCATGAATAACCGTTGGAATTCCTAGTTTAGCAGCTGCATACAGAACGGCTCCAGAGACATAACCACCGGTGCCAACGACAACATCCGGTTGAAAACTGCGTAAGATTTGTTTAGACTGTCGAACACTCTTTAAAAAAAGATGTACAGTTTCAAAGTTATATAAAGAAAAAAGTTTACGTCGGAAGCCTTGGATCTTTAATGCTTCAAATTTTAAGCCTTTTTTTGTAACAATCCCCTTTTCAAGCCCCCGTTGCGAACCAACATATAAGATTTCAGCTTGTGGGTCGCGTGATTGCAATGCTTCAACCAATGCTAAGGCGGGGTAAATATGCCCACCGGTCCCGCCGCCGGAAACAACCATTTTCATCTGTCTACTCCTCCTTTTTCCCTGTTAACTTGGAAACATCCGCAACAAAGCGATTCCCACGCTCTTCAAAATTAGTAAACTGATCCCAACTGGCACTCGCCGGTGATAATAAAATAATCTCTCCCGGCTTGCTTAGTTCATAGGCCTTTACAACTGCTTCATCAAGATTAGCGACGTGCTTAATATGAGCTACTTGGGCATGTTGCCCAGCCGTGGCCAACAGTTCCGCGGTTTCGCCAAAAACAACCATGGCTACCACGTGCTGGCGCAAAGCTGGTTCTAACTTTTCAAACGTATAGCCTCGATCCAAGCCGCCAGCGATCAGTACCACGGGCTTTTTAAAGCTCGACAGTGCCATCTCCGTTGCTTCAATATCGGTTGCCTTAGAATCGTTGTAAAACATCCGCTGCTGAGCCGTTAAAACATATTGATTTCGATGACGAACCCCGCCAAAAGTACGGAGCACCTTTACAATCGCAGCATTTTCTACTCCAGCTAATTTTGCTGTTGCAATCGCAGCTAGAGCGTTTTCTAAATTGTATTGACCAGGAAGGCGAACCTCATCGGCATCTAACAGATACTCATCTCGAAAATATAAGCCACCCTGTTTTTGATAAGCACCGTCCTCATACCGACCTGAAACGGAAACCGGAACAACCTGTGCCTGACTTTGTTGACTCAACTGGCGCCATTCTTTTTTCTCAAAGTTAATCACTAAATAGTCGGATTGCGTTTGATTCTTAGTAATTTGCAACTTAGCATTGACGTAATTTTCGCGAGTTTTATGATAATCAAGATGATTAGAAAAGATGTTTGTAATTACCGCAATGTGCGGATGTAGTTTAGTAATGCCTAACAGCATAAAGCTCGACAATTCCATCACAAGCTGATCCTCTGCGGTAACTTTTTCGGCAACTTTAGTCGCCGGCACACCAATATTACCGGCCACATAAGCATGTCCGTGGTGCTTATCAGCATTTAACATCTCAGCAATTAAAGTGGTCGTAGTTGTTTTCCCATTACTCCCAGTGATCCCAATCACAGGAGCAGCGGAAATTTCATAGGCTAACTCCACTTCACAAATAATGGGAATTTGTTGTTTTTGTGCAGCTTGAACCAAGGGTACGTCGTAAGGAATTCCAGGGTTTTTCACCATTAAGTCAAGGTTGGCAACCAGGCTCACTGGGGATGAACCAGCAACAATTTTAACCCCTAGTTGTTGGAGTGCTACTACTTCAGGGATTTCATTTGCAGGCTTTTGATCAGTTAAAGTTACTTGGGCGCCTAGTTTCACTAGTAACTTAGCCGCATTTACCCCGCTCATTCCGGCCCCAAACACCAAAACCCTTTTATTTTGATAAGCATTAATCTGTTTCATCACACTGAACTCCACTCTTTTAAATTATGATTAACACACCTGTTAGCGCCGTAAACAAGCCAACCAGCCAGAAAACAAAATCAATTTTCCATTCACCCCAGCCCATCATTTCAAACGTATGGTGAATGGGGGTCATTTTAAAAATTCGTTTGCCAGTTAGGCGAAACGATGCCACTTGCAAGATCACGCTAAGTGTTTCTACCACAAAGATTAGTCCAATCCACAACAAAGACAATTCTTGGTGCAATAAGATTGATACTGCTGCAAGGGAGCCTCCCAGCGCCAAAGAACCCATATCACCCATAAAAATTTTAGCCGGCTTGTGGTTATACAGGAGAAAGGCTAGTAAAGCGCCTACCACTGAGACACAAAATAACATGACCGCATACTGCTGTTGTGCGTTGGCAATCACTGCGTAAGCTCCAAAAGCAATCGCAGCCAAACCGCTAACCAAGCCGTCCAACCCATCCGTCAGATTAACTGCATTGGAAAAACCGGTCAGCCAAATGACAATGAAGATGATGTATAAGGGACCAAGTGGTAGTTCACCCAATCCGAAAAACCGAAGTGACATCGGAAAGCCATTGAAGTAATAAACCACCGCAAAGACCAATGAACCTAGTACTTGTAGTGCAAATTTTTGCCATGCCTTAAAGCCTTCATTTTGACGTTTAAACAGTTTAATACTGTCATCCCACATGCCAATCAGACCATAAAACACCATTACGAACAGAAGAATTAGGAGCGTGGAGTCAAATAGTTGCATCGCAAAGCCAGTAATCAGGTCAACAATCAGAATGGCAATGATGAACATCAGCCCTCCCATAGTCGGCGTTCCACTCTTACTTTCATGCCAACTAGGACCTTCCTCTCGGATCATTTGTCCCTCATGTTTTGCGCGGAAATAGGTAATTAACAGCGGAGTACATCCAGCTGTGATCAAAAATGTTGCTAAAAAAGGGATCATCCAACTCATCATTTCGCTTCCTTTCACTATTAGGAGTTCAGCTGCTATTTCAAACTAACATCTAGAGTACTTTTCTCATCAAATTGCTGACCTGGCTTAATACTTTGGTCGCTCACGTGGCCATCGCCAGTAAAATTGATTTTGATATTTACTAATCGAGCAAGATCATTGAGATCATCACGACTCCAGCCGTTTAAATCAGGCATGGTCATCGGGCCGTCTGTCATTAAAATAATTCGGCTCGCAAGATCCTTTGGCGCTGCTGCTGCCGGACTCTGTTTCGTGATTGCATGACCGGTTCCAATCACAACGCTTGCCATTTGTTTTTGATTCAATAGTTGCTGGGCATCCATTGGACTTTTTCCGACTAAATTGGGAATCCGAACCTGTTCGGGGCGTCCTTTAGAAACTGAAAGTGCTTGTTGCATTACCGGGTTGAAAATCTCTGCCAACACCTTCGTGGCCGGCTGAGTTGCCAGCTGAGGCTGCTTCATTGTGACATACATGACATAACGCGGATGCTTTGCTGGAGCCATTCCTGCAACAGAGTACAGATAACTGTCAGCACCATTTTCATATTGACCGCTGCCATCAGAAATTTGAGCAGTTCCAGTTTTTGCAGCCACTCGATACCCAGGGATCTGGAAATCCTGCCCAATCCCATATGGCTTATAAACGACGTCTTCCATGTGCTTTCGCACGGCAGCAGCCGTTTTTGCACTAATCGGATGACCGACAACTGTTTTTCCATAATTTTTAACCGTATGTTGATTATCTGCCGTGGTTACCCGATTAATCATCTGGGGCTTCAACATCTCTCCATCGTTGGCAATCGCACTAAAGCCTTGCAACATTTGGAGGGCAGTAACGGAAATTCCTTGTCCAAAGGCTGTATTAGCCTGCTCAATCGGTTGTTGAAATTGCATGCTTCCAGTCGGTTGTTGATCAAAATTTGAGGCATTGTTCTTCAGGAGTTGAAACCGTTGGATGTAATTATTCCAGGTTTTTGGTCCCATATTTTCTTCTAAATGAGCCATCGCCACGTTACTTGAAAGTGCAAAACCCTTGTCATAAGAAATATCACCCCAGCCATTGCGATTCCAGTCTGGCACAATTTGATTACCAATCTTATAAATTCCCGACTGGTATAAATCAGATCCCCGGTAGTTTCCACTATCGATCGAGGCCGCCATTGTAAAGATTTTCATGGTCGAACCTGGTTCATAAAGATCTTGTGTCAAAGTGTCCCGCCACACATTGTCCAATCCCGTTCCAGTAGTTGGATTAAATGATGGCCGTTGCGCTGCTGCCACAATTTTGCCAGTCTTGGCATCCATCAACATGGCGTTCAAAACCTTCGGATGTACCTCCGCATCAACCTTGTTCATCTGATTCTCCAACAGCAACTCTAAGCTGGAGTTAATATTAGTATGAACATTGTCACCATTTCGGGCTTGTAACTCTGTTCCTTTTTCGGAAGGAATTTGATAGCCATAGTTATCATGTTGGCTTTTTTTCAGCCCATTTCTACCGGTCAATTCCGCATTGAAGTTTTTTTCAATCCCCATTTGACCAACCAACATCGGTTGCTTCGTTTTTGGATCGGTTGTTGAGGAAGCCAGCCCAACAACGTGGGAAGCAAAAACTCCATTTGGATAGAGACGCGCTTGCTGTGGAATAAACATTAACCCCGGTAGCCGATGACTCTCGATCTTTTGTTTAACCGCCAACGGAATGTTATTACCTGCGTTTCCAAATTCAACTTGAAAGGCGCGCGGATGTTCCGTTAGAACCTGATAGGCTCGCTGTTCTGAAATTGGGAGATTTTGAGACAGTACTCGGGCTGTTTTGCGTTTATCTTGAACATACGCTGGACGTTTACGATCCGTAACCTGACTTCGGTCAAGAACAGCATACATCGAATAGGTGTTAGTGTCCTCCGCCAATGGTTGCTGCTTGTCGTCGTAAATGCTACCACGACGAGCCTTAATGATACTAGTTTTGTTATATAAATGCTGAGTTTGGCGAGAAAGGTTAACATGATTCGCTGTTTTAAAAATTGCCTTTTGTGCAAATGATACAATTATCAACCCAAACACAATAACGACAAAAAGCAACAGAATCCGTCCAAAATTTCGACGTGATTTTGCTGCTTTATCTGATTGCTGAATCTTTTGACGTTCATTCATCGCGTAACATCCCTTACTTGCCCATTGTTAATGGAAAGTTGGTCTTGCTTAACCATCTTCGCAATGGCATCGTTTTCGTTACTGTCCAGCTCCTGTTTCAAATTTTGATTATGCGTTTTCAATTCAGTGGTTTGTGAAGTAGTGTCTTGCAACTTTCGTTGGGAGCGACCAATTTCAAATTTAGTATTCACGATTGAAACCATGAGTGCAACAATGAGAACAACCCCAGTAACCATCAGTGTTTTCTCAAAACCTGATAAACGTAATCGTGAGTTAACCACCGGCTGCCGTGTTGGCGTTGGTGTCAACTGTGGTGTCGGCGTCGTTACTTCATAATTTCTTTTTCGTACTAATTCATCTTGCATCATGATCGCATCCCCCTACCATCATTTGATTCTTTCAATGACCCGCAACCGTGCACTATGAGCGCGGTGATTATTATCCAGTTCAACTTGACTCGGCAAAATCGGTTTTTTCTGTGGCAACTTAAAATTTGGCTTCAATTCCGGCGGAATCACCGGTAGATTAGCTGGTAAATCTGGTATGGTGGTCTTTTCTCGAAAGATCCCCTTTACCAATCGGTCTTCTAGTGACTGAAACGTGATTACACTCAAGCGTCCATGCAACTTTAATAATTGCAACGCCTGTTCTAAGGAACTTTCTAAAGCCCCTAACTCATCATTAACTGCAATCCGAACCGCTTGAAACACCCGCTTCGCTGGATTACCACCATGACGGCGAGCTGCTGCTGGAATCCCGCTTTTAACAATGTCTGCAAGCTCCGTCGTCGTATCAATCGGATGCTCAGTTCGAATTTGTTCGATTCTGCGGGCAATCGGCTTTGCAAACTTTTCTTCACCATAACGATAAAAGATTCGCACTAGTTGCTGGTATGAATAATGATTAATGACTTCCCAAGCATCCAAATGTTGACGGCGGTCCATTCGCATATCTAAGCGCGCAGCCTGCTGATAGCTAAACCCACGCGCCCCCTCGTCTAATTGTGGAGAAGAAACCCCCAAATCATAGACAATCCCATCAACCTCACTAATTCCCTGCTCCTGCAGTGCTTTCTTTAGATTTCGAAAATTTTCATGTAAAAAGGTAATCTTTTGCTTTTGATCAGCTAACTCGCTTTGGTTGTAAGTGATTGCCGCTTCATCCTGATCAAACGCAAATAAGTGACCTGTTTCTAAGCGCTCAGCAATGCGGCGACTATGACCGCCACCTCCGAGAGTACAATCTACATAAATACCGGCCGGATTGATTGACAACTCATCAACCGCCTCGGTTAATAGAACCGTTTGGTGTTTAAACTCCGTCATCAATCTCACCTACCTTTCTGTTAAAAATCCAGCAAATCTTCCGCAATATCATTAAATTCTGTTTGAGCTTGTTCGTTATATTTCTGCCAGCGAGCGGCGTCCCAAATTTCAAAACGGCTGGAAACACCAGTAAGCACACATTGCTTAGTGAGGGATGCATATGCTCGTAGCGGCTCAGGCAAGTTAACCCGTCCTTGTTTATCGAGTTCACACTCAGTCGCAGCTGAGAAAAACAGCCGGGAAAACTTGCGCGCTGCGCTTTTATTAAAGGGCAACTGATCAACCTCGGTTTGGACTTGCTCCCACTGACTTGCTGTATATCCAAACAAACATCCATCTAGTCCCCGAGTAATCATAAAATGTTGTTTGAGCTGATTTCTAAATTTAGCAGGGATAATAAGCCGGCCTTTTGTATCAATATTGTGACGATATTCACCAAAAAACACTGCAAATCACCCCGCTTTCTGATCGGTTAATTTTAGTCTACCACAAAGCACCACTTTCAACCACTTAATTCCATTTTTACTCCACAAAAATAAAGCTTCCTTTAAAAAAATTTTAAGAAAGCTTTATTTAATGCGGATTAGCAACGCTCCACCTAAACAAATAAAATACCAAAATAACCAGTATAAATCTCCAAATCTCCAAAACAAAAACCAAAATCGCGTCATCACGACTTCTCCATCGACGAACCAAAGCCAACTTAACCAAGCTAAACCTATCACAAACCATCCACAAAACAGGATCGGCAGCAATGAGGCTCCGGTTGCTTGTAACGTCGTGACGTGCACCAACCAACTAGCTGGAAAAATCCAGAAATCAAGGACGCGGAGTCGTTTTAGCTGTGGTGAAAATGGTAGCCGTCGCCAAATGCTCAGCAGTAATCCACCTCCAGCAAACAATACTAACGGCCACAATTGCTGCTGCAATAAGGCGATGATCGTCGTTGGAATTTTAACGGTTCCCATTGAAAGTACCCCTCCATCATTTAAACAAAATTTGCAAAGTCAGAATGTCACGGTTACACTGAAATAAATACCATGTAAAGCAGAAAGCGGTGTAGTTTAGAATGAAATGGAAAGATCGATCTACCTTCCAAAAAATCCTGTTCATCTTTGTATGGGTCATGATTATCGTTACTCTAGCAGGGGTCGTCTTTGGTGCGGTAGTTCCATTATTAGGCGGTATGTAATCAAAAGAAAGGTTGCCTCGCAAACCTTTCTTTTTTTGTAGCTATGATTGATCATCAGGCTGTTTATAAACCGTTCGCGGAGTACTACCGTGTTGCGCTCCGATATAGCCCCGCTGCTCCAACTCATCAATAATTCGAGCTGCCCGATTATACCCAATCCGAAAACGACGTTGCAACATCGAGGTACTTGCTTTGCGCTCTGAAACCACAAATGCAAGCGCTTCTGCAAATAATGGATCTTGGTCGGCAGCTTCATCCTCAGCTTCTAGTTCAGCGTCACTAACAACCATCTCTTCATCATAATCCGGGTCAGCCTGCTCACGAACAAACTTAACTACGGCTTCAACATCCTGATCACTGATGAAGGATCCTTGAATTCGAACTGGTTTATTCTGATCAATTGGTTGATAAAGCATATCTCCACGTCCCAACAGTTTCTCAGCACCATTGGCATCCAAAATGGTCCGCGAGTCCGTTCCGCTAGAAACCGCAAATGCAATTCTGGAAGGAACGTTGGCTTTAATGAGACCAGTAATGACATCAACCGACGGACGTTGGGTGGCCAAAATCATATGCACGCCTGCCGCTCGTCCCATCTGTGCCAATCTAATAATCGCTGTTTCAACCTCATTGGAAACGGTCATCATTAAATCAGCTAATTCATCAACTACCACTACAATGTAAGGAAGTTGAGGAACTGTAGTTTGCTCTTTTTCATTTTTTTCTCTAATAAATTGATTGTAAGTACTGATTTTTCGCTGACCGGTTTTCGCAAACAGTTCGTATCGTTTTTCCATTTCCGCAACAACCTTGTTCAAAGCACGTGCTGCCTTTTTTGGATCCGAAACCACTGGACTTAAAAGATGAGGAATTCCATTATAAACTCCTAGTTCCACCTTTTTAGGATCAATCAGCATTAGTTTTACCTGCGAAGGAGCGGCTTTCAGTAAAATACTAGTCAAAAAGCCGTTGATTGCGACCGATTTCCCACTCCCAGTTGAACCTGCGATTAATAGATGTGGCATTTTAGTTAAATCACAGGTTTGCACATTTCCATTAACATCCTTACCAAGTGGAACACTCAAAAGTTGCTCCCAGGCTGCTTGTCCCTGATGTTCAAACACATCACGGAATGATACCGTCGCAATCTCTTTATTGGGAACTTCAATTCCAATCAATGATTTACCTGGAATTGGTGCTTCAATTCGAATATCCTTTGCGGCCAGCGCAAGTGCCAAATCATCACTGAGGTTTACAATTTTACTAACCTTAACCCCAATTGCTGGATGGATTTCGTACTCTGTCACCGATGGACCTAAGCTCACATTTTTAACCTGAGCATCAACACCGAAGCTTTGGAGCGTCTGTTTTAAAATCTCAGTATTTTTATCAATATCATGGTCTTCTTGACTTTGGTCAGTTGGAGCCAACTTAGTTAGTAAATCCGTTGTCGGCAGCTGATAATCACCCTGCACTTGTGGATGTTGGACAAAGTCTGGTTCATCAACATCATCAGTTGGCGAAGCTCGGTGGATGACTGGTTGCGGCTCTGCGGACTGCGCTTGCTCAGTAGGCTTTGGAGTGTATGACTGTTTAGTACGTGGGGGTTGCTCAACAGCCTCTGCTTTTCGCATGCGAATATTACGCTGGTGCTGGTGCCAATCATTATTTAAACGATGCCACGTTTGACTCACTAATTGAACCAAAAAACGGCTACAAGCAAGTAAGGGGACATCGAAGAAAATAAGAATCCCACTCCCAACCAAAAAAATTCCCAAAAATAAGCAACCAATGCTGGAAATGAGCGGTACTAAACCGGCTGCCAGTGTGGCTCCAAGTATCCCACCACCCATATCAGCGGTGATCTGTCCACTTTGAAATTGCTGTTGCCAAGTTTCCCACACAATTCGCAAAAATTGGGGGCGTTGCTCCACCTCGTTAAACATCAAAACCGCAGCAAAGAGCAACCAGCCCAAGACACTTAGCGATAACCCAATCCAGTAATGAATTGCAATTTTAATCGCAGGATGTCCTACAATTAGCCAGCCACCTATCAATAACAACCCCAATAGACCAGCTAGATAGATATTTCCAAGCAGAAGCCGCATCAAATTTGCCGTACCAACCCCTACAATTCCAAGTTTAAAAATTCCCAGTAGCGAACTTCCACCCAATAAAAATCCTATGCAAACCTGCCAATGTTTTCGCCACCAATGATCCCAATGTACCCGAGACGGCTTGCTGGCTGGCTTTTTTCGTGGACGCCGAGTAGCTGCTGGTTTTCGCTTCGTTCCTTGTTTTCGAGCCACAAAATCACCCCATTTTTGCTTTGTAAGCTGCTAATTTGTCATGCTCATAGTGGTGAACCTGGTCCAATGATCCAAACTGCTGTTGGCGGAGAACCTCATAAATTACAATTGCACAGGTATTCGAAACATTCAACGCCCGAATATGATCATCATTTTGCGGAATGCGAATTGTCTGATCGGCATGTTGTTGCTCAAACCCAGCAGGCAACCCCGTGGTTTCCTTACCAAATAAAAAGTAATATTCATGATCTGAATTCGTATAATCACGATTACTATAAACCGTTGTTCCAAATTTGGAAACAAGAAATAGTTCATGTTCAGGATCAGCAATCGTCTGATAAAAGGATGGTAAGTTTTCATGAACATGTACCTGAACTTGATCCCAATAATCCAACCCAGCTCGTTTTAAATGTTTATCGTCAATTTTAAATCCCAACGGTTTAATGAGATCTAAGACCGTGTCTGTCCCAGCACAAGTTCGAGCAATATTACCTGTATTGGCTGGCATTAGTGGTTCAAAAAGTACAATGTGATTCGTCATAAGCTTCTCCATTTCTAATCATAGCACTTAAATTTTAATCTGGAATTAGGGTCTGAAAATAAGCTGGCAGTGGTACCGTAACCGTTAATTGGCACCGATCCAACGGACTCCAAAAGGACATCTGATAACAATGCAATGCCTGATGTGAAAAATCCGTGGGATGGTCGTTGTATAACCAGTCCCCCAATAGCGGATACCCCAGTGCTGCAAAATGAACCCGAATTTGGTGCGTCCGCCCCGTGTGTAACTGGACTTTAACTAAGGAACGTGTCGCAGTAAATCGTTCCCGCCAAAATTCCGTCCGCGATGGTTTGCCATCTTCGCGAACCGTTCTTTTTAAGAACGACCCTTCCATTCTGCCCAGCGGTAAGTTGATCTCAGCATGACGCCATGGAATCCGTCCTTGTAGGCCCGCCACGTAAAATTTATGAATCTCGTGCGTTTGAAATTTTTGGTCCAAAATTGCATGTGCTAAGGCATTTTTGGCAAAAATAACGGGACCACTCGTTTCTCGATCTAACCGATTGACTACATGAATAACTTGACTGGCAGCTTTTGAGCGCACAAAATAACCCAAAACTCGGTTAGCTAAGGTATCTCTTGGATGAAGTCGTGATGGCACCGTTGCCAGTGGGACTGGTTTATTCACCACTAAATAATTTTCGGTTTCAAGTAGAATTTCAATTGGTAAATTGGAGACCTGTAACACTGGATTTTGCGGCTCGGGTGGCAAAATAATTTGCACTAAAGCGCCCGGTTGCACTGAGAAATCACTATGAACCGCAATTTGATTAACCAACAGGGAGCCACCGTGATATTTAATCCGTTTTAATAATGTCCGCGTTACTCCCTGCTGGAACAAAAAGGTTCGCAGTAACAGCGGCTGCGAACCTTGATGGTACCATTGATAGCTAATCATCTAGATCATCTCCAATGAAGGAGTTTCCAACGCGCTCCCAAAAATGAGTATGCCGATATTTTGCAAAATAGATGCGACGCTGCGAGATTCGGTAAGTAATTGCTTTGATCGGGCGATCAACAATCAGCAACTGATCACACGTTAGAACATTATGCAAGGAAACCATAGGAACAATTGTCACCGATTCCGTTGGTGGTACGATAATTGGGGAACCAATCGTGCGAAATACCCGATTGTTAATCGATGCCATCTCAGCCACTTGCACGGCATTAAAGTTCGGAGAAATAATAGCACCACCGACGGACTTGTTATAAGCAGTTGAGCCTGTCGGTGTTGAAATGCAAAGCCCATCTCCTCGAAAATTCTCAAATAACTGATCCTTAATATATACTTTAGCAACCATTGTCCCAAATAATTTTTTGACCGTTGATTCATTCAGAGCCACCATGTAATCATTGCTACCTCGATCAGAATACGACACTTCAATGTCTAAGAGCGGATAACTAACACTTTGCCCGTTATCATGTTCTAAACTACTAACCAATTGTTCAACTTCATTATCACGCCAATCCGTATAAAATCCTAAGTGACCGGTGTGAATTCCCACAAAACGAACTTTTTCTGTCAAATCAT
Organism: Fructilactobacillus florum 8D; assembly: GCF_000512295.1. Classification (NCBI taxonomy): domain Bacteria; kingdom Bacillati; phylum Bacillota; class Bacilli; order Lactobacillales; family Lactobacillaceae; genus Fructilactobacillus; species Fructilactobacillus florum. The sequence continues at coordinate 6,561 of NZ_ALXG01000045.1, read as the reverse complement.
TGTAGTGGTGAAAAGCAGACAGTAACGTCCCGTCCCCACCAACCGAAATTACCACTTCCGGATTTAATTCGTCTAAAACGAGTTCGTCTGAGCTTTGGATTAATTGTGATAATTTAGTAGCAACTTCACTAGAAGTTTTTCGATCATTTCCATAGATTGCAATCCGCATTATTAATGTTCCTCTTGTTCTGTCGGCGTGGCAGGATTACTCTTTTCTAGTTCATGTCTGATTTGAGACATCTCTTCATCAAGCTGAAAAGCTTTTTCTGAGGCTTTTTGCAGCCGCGTATGAATTTCTGTTGGGAAAGTATCACCGTGTTTATAATTAAGTGAGTGCTCCAATGTTGCCCAAAAATTCATTGCCAGGGTACGAATTTGAATTTCAACTAAAATCTGACGTGTCCCATCGACTAATTGTAGCGAATATGAAAACACAATGTGGTAAGATCGATAGCCACTTTCTTTTTCATTATTCACATAGTCTCTTTCTGAGATAATACTGATATCATTTCGTTTGCGCAAAATTTCAACTACGGTATAAATATCGTCTAAAAATGGGCACATAATTCGCAAGCCACAAATATCTTCCATGTCTTCTGATAAACGATCGGAAGTAATCTGACGCCGTTTCATTTTTTCTTGGATGCTATCAATTGCCTTAATTCTGCTAGTCACAAATTCAATTGGTGACTGCTGATTACGACTTTGATATTCGTTACGAATGCCACGTAATTTATCTTTCCATTCTTTAGCAGCTTGTTCGTAGGGAAAAAGGAATAAATCCCAGTCTTCAATCACGGAACCACCCCAATTCTACTAATGTCTTTGCTAATCATATCACATTTATTTTTATGCTTCACAAACAAATTAATTGAAAATCAGGAAAAATTTGTTATTCTTGAAAGTACATTAATCTATAAGAAAAGCTTAAGTTCACGAAAGGGTTTAATTATGCTTGAAATGTATCTCTTCGTTAATCCCACTTGTACGAAGTGTATTTCCGCTGAAAAAGACGTTACAAAAGTAGCCACTGCCCTCCAACAAAAAGTCCGGATTAAATTTATTCCCGTGTTTGAGCTTAGTACCGTTAGTGAGGGATTAACTGGTAACCTAGATGCTTACCATCTTACGTTAGATTATAAAGCTGCGCTTTTTCAAGGCTGTAAGAAGGGGCGTTCGTTTTTAACTGAACTACAAGAAGCTCTGCTTATCAAAAAACAAACTTATTCCGAAGAGCTAGTTTGGCAGATTGCGCAGAATAACCAGCTTGATTTACAAATGTTCAAAACTGATCGAAATTCAGAACTCTGTGAAAAAGCTTTACAATCTGATCAACAGCTGTCCCGCGAAATGGGCGTGAGCAATCATGATTGTTTGGTGCTGTTTGACTGCGCTACTGCTGACAAGGGGATCCGCATCCAAGATATCGAGTATTCCAAGCTATTTGAATTGTGTAGCCGGCTGGAGACAAATAAAAAACCACAAGCACCGGCGAACTCTCATCTTCATATTCTTTAAAAACCGCCTAGGCGGTTTTTAAATTAATTTTTCTAATGCAGCTAGCCGCTTTTCAAACTGGGTAAAGGACTTAGTTAGGTAAGCTGATTGATCCATTGCGACCCCTGCCATTTTCATAATATCTAGTGGCGCTTTTGAATTGCCGGCCTGCAAGTAGTTAAAGTACTGGCGCCGAGCAGTTTGTCCCCCTGTTTCCAAGTTTTCTGCCAAATTAATGGCCGCAGCATAACCAGTAGCATACTGATATACATAAAAATCATAGTAAAAATGAGGAATACGAGCCCACTCCAGTTGAATTTCAGGATCGGCTTGTAAATCGGGACCGTAGTATTGCGAATTAAGTTGCAGATACCACTGGTTTAATTGACTAGCAGTTAGTGGAGTCCCCCGCTGAGCCTCGTGATGAATTAATTTTTCAAATTCTGCAAACTGCGTCTGGCGGAAAATTGTGCCTTTAAACCCTTCGAGATAGAGACTCAGAATGTATTTTTTGAGATTGTCATCCGTAGTATGCTCTAAAAGATAGTCAGTCAATAAATTTTCGTTAGTTGTGGACGCAATTTCAGCCACAAAAATAGAATAATCACCGGTTTGATAAGGTTGATGCTTTCTAGTCATGGCACTATGGATGCTGTGTCCCATTTCATGTACTAGAGTATATACATTATTTAGATTATCTTGCCAGTTTAACAAAATAAACGGATTTGTATCGTATGATCCGCTAGAGTATGCTCCCGTTCGCTTATTTTCATTTTCAACCACATCGATCCAACGTTGCTTAAAAGCGGTCTCCATCAGTTGCTGGTAAGTTGGTCCAAGGACCTGCAAGGCTTGTCGTGCCAGCTGTTTTGCTTCAGCAAACGTATATTTGGTTTGGGGCGAAGTCGCTAAGGGAACATACATATCATACATGTGCAGTTGTTCCGTGTGCAAAAAACGCTTACGTAAAGCCACGTAGCGCTGTAAAAGTGGCAGGTGACGGTGAACTTCTGTTATTAAAGTGTCAAACACCGATTGGGGTACTTCATTTTCGAATAGCGCCTGCGCCTGTGCACTTTCAAAATGATGAACTCGGGCGCTAAAGTTATTAGCATTTACTTGACTACCTAAAGTTGTGGCAAACGTATTTTGAAATTGTTGGTAAACTTCATAAGTCTTGTGAAAAGTCTCAGCCCGCACTGCTTGCTGAGTTGATTCTAATAGTAATCCGTAGCGACCATTTGAAAGCTGTACTCGGTTTCCCTGTTCATCAGTTACCGTTGGAAACGGTAAGTCACTACTATCCAGCTGATTAAAAATTTTTTCTGGCGCATTAAAAATTTGAGTTGCCTGCGCCAATAACTGTTCCTGATTTACTGGAAGCAAGTGTCCAGCAGCTCGCAAATTTAGTTCTAGGAAACGATGGTAAGTCTGTAATGACGGATAGCTCTTTAACCAAGTAGTAATCAAAGTAGCTCCAGTGGCTACCACCGCATTAGGATACCATGCCTGAGCTTCACTGACTAAATTATCAAGCTGTTCAGTTTGAACAAGGGCTGCTTGGGTACTTGGTACAGTAGTTTCCACATCATTTTGTAACTCTGCAAAGACGCGCACCTTTTCAAATCTTCGATTTAACTGCAAAACCTGTTCGGTCGCTGCTTGAAGCGTGTTTGCACTAATAAATTTAGTCACTGCTGTCTTTTTTAACTGTTGTGCCAACGTTTTTACAGCCACTAACTCTGCTTGAAAATCTGCTTGGTTAGCAAAAATAGTGGTTAAATCCCACGTTAATTGAGGATCAACCTCACTTCTTTTAGGCAATGCTTTGGCAGTCATTATTTCCCCTCCTGTTTTGTAATTTCCTTTAGTTTAACAGAAGTGTCCGAAAACCACGGGATTTTTTTTATCAGGATCACTCCTGTTGGAGTTCTTTGCACCAAACGCTGTCGAATTAGTGCCGTTAAGAAAACCTCAAACTGAGCAAAAATCAGATTGTTCACATCGTGCAAACACGGATACGTTGCTCGTCTCCGAATCAAGTTGCAAGATCTTTGATAAAGGGTTGTTACTGCTATTTCACGCCTAGTTTGCAACAATAAGAGGCAACGAATTCGCCATCCCAGCCAATCTGGTTTCATTAGTGGGGACTGGAACCGTGGCCAATGTACAATCAACGGGCATCCCAATAGGTTATACCCGGCCTGATAACAACTTAACTGAAGTTCGAGATAGGGAGCCTGTCCGTGCTGCAATCGCCGTGCCACAGTTTTTGTTACATGGCTAAGTGAATCGGGTTTCTTGGTTTGCAAATGCCCCTTGCTCCAAAAATGCTGCACAGCTTGAAAACTAGTAAAACTCCGTTCTTGAAACTGCAGGTGGTGATCGTGTAATTGGATCTGATACCGCAAGCGATACTGATTTTGTGGTTCTAGTAAAAAAACCAGATAATATCCAATTGTCTTTCGAAAACGTAAAAAACGTTGCACTGAAGAAGCAGTACAACGTTGCTGATAATATCGATTCCCAAGAATCCAGAAAGAAACTAACTGAATTTGGGCGTATCCATAAATTCTTTCAGAAAGTCGCTGGGTCGATAGTGGACTACACTGGTACTCAAAGACCACCTGATCGCACCTAATGTCGGCTCGTTGGCGGATCGCATGCAGATAACTTTCCAAAGTAACTCGAGGAAAAATCGTCCTTAGATCAGTGGCTAAAAACCATTTCCCCTGCAAATGTTCCGGGCTTTCACTCTCACTGGCTCCACACAATTGGTGCTGTTGATGCGCAAAGTGTGCTAACTTTTGTTGACCACGTTTTAAAATCACTGGCTGGTGACATCCCGGGCAGACATAAGGTTGACCTGCTTTGGCTCCCTTAGCTGTAATTAACTGATGATACTGATTCCATGCTGTTAACATTTGTAGACCCCAGTTAAATACGTAAATGATTATTTTCTAACCAAAATACTGATTTAATGTCGGCAACGCCTGCTTTCCCAGCAACTGACGGTCATTTTTCTCAATATAAACTGGTTCTTGGGGACTTAACTTTCCGTATTCGTAGCCCAGCGCAAGTTGGTTATCAATCTGAACTAATTTTTGATTAACCGCGGAAAAATCAGTAGTAGCGCCACTAGGTAGCAGTCGGTAAGTTAAAATTAATTCATACCCTTGTTGATTACGATAAAGTGCACTCTGCAGTTCAACTCCAGTAGGACGCGGTGCCTTACTCAAGGCTTGACTGGCAGCAACTAGATCATCGAAATTAGTAAACTGGAGTGCAACCGTTCGCTGTAAGTGCTCTTCATCAAACTCATCGCCACCTGACTTTTCTCCTGGTTCAGCGACACTAGAAGTCATCTTAGCGACCAATTTTTCATCCTTGCTAATGATTAATTCAAACCCACTTGCAACTGGCATAACTTGAAATGAAACTAACTCATTATTGGAAAATTCATGATTGACATCAACTTCTTCTAGAATTTGATAAAAAAAGTCCTCAATCTTATCCTGATCCTCAACCAGTTCCATTAAATTAATATGTCTCTTTTTTAAATCAGCCCTATCGACCCAGACTTTAATTGTATCTTCATTCGTTTTTTTAAATTTCACTGTAATCCCTCTTTAGTTCATTAAATTTCTAATGATTGCCCCTGAGATGGTAATAAAACGGTGACGTTTGTACCGGCCTCTGCCTGAGCCTCTTGACGTAATTGCTCAGGTGGAATGGTTTGGGGCAAATGACTAAGTAACAGTCGTGAAACGTGTGCTTGACGAGCCAAGCGTCCTGCTTCGACAGATGTCAAATGCCAGTGCTTTCGTTGATCGTTAGCAGCAAAGTTAGTGTCTGCAATAACCAAATCTGCCCGCTGCGCCAATTTTGTAAGTCCTGGAAAAAATGCTGAATCAGCAGTGTACATCAGGGCATGCCCGGTAGCACGCTCAACAATCCGTATGGCAAAGGCTGGTACTGGATGAACCGTCCGCAAAAATGAAAGCTCAAAGGGCCCGAGCTCATTAACTTGTGTAGGCAGGTAAGCTTGACGCTGGGTTGCATGTGGCCAGGTTAATTCCTGAAAATGAGCTTGATCAAGCTGGTGTCCGTAAATTGGCAAAATGGAACGGCGCGGTCGTCGGTCATGAAGTTGCCAATAATACTGTAAAACGCCTAAATCAGCGATATGATCAGCATGGTAATGAGATAATAAAACTGCATCTAATTGTAAAGGGTCACAGTGCTTTTCTAATTCCAACAACGCTCCACTTCCACAATCTAACAAGAGTCTGTAGGTTCCTGTTTCAATCAAGTAACTACTAGTCCCAATGCCTGCAAATGGATACCCACCGTAAAATCCTAAAATAGTTACACGCATTTTACTAACCTCATCATTTTTAAATAATTTTACTTTTAACTTAAGGTACTTTATTCTACACTAAATGTAAACCAAATTGAATGGAGATAATACAATGATTGATAAAATTTCAGTAACTTTTGGCTCGCAAGCCGTTCTCAATCAAATTATAAAGCGCTACCCCAAGCGCCAGTTAGCTTTGTTTGCCGGGATTAGTGGAACTAGCGGTGTTCAACTAATCGATTATTCAGGTAAAAGCCCGATTTTCGTTACCCCGATTACTTATCGTGTCGTTGATCACAGCGGTACTGATGACTGGCATGATTATCTCAACATCATTCAAGTAACTCCTGACGAACAACATCGAAAAGTTTTAAATTCACGAGCCAGTGATTTCATTAGTAATCCACACCAACCTAACGGATTGCAAAGTGTTTACTATTTAAAGGCTGAAAATAATCAAGATCAAAAAATTTTGTTAACGACTTGGAAAAGTGAATTTGATTGTTTGGCTTGGAAAAAAACCGCAGCCGCCGCTTTTATTACCTACCAGAATTTCAAAAACGATTTTACTGTTGATTACCATGATTCTAGCTATCAAGCTCTCGAGCAAAAACAAAATATTTAATTAAAGGCAAAAAAAGAACCCTATCAATGATAGGGTTCTTTTTACGGTCCGTACGAGACTCGAACTCGTGATCTCCTGC
>NZ_ALXG01000044.1:0-3951 GCF_000512295.1 Fructilactobacillus florum 8D | reverse complement strand
CAAATTTAATTTTTTTTACACCAGCATAATGATCAGCAAAATCTTTAGCAATTTTATATTCTACTTTCTTAACATGTTCGACTCTAATAGCTTCTTTTCGTTCTTCTTCATTATTTTTTTCCATCGCAAAACCTCCTATACAAATTAATAAACCAAACGCAATTAATAATCCTTTATAATGTTTTTTAACAAATTCTTTCATAAACACAAGAACTCCTATAAATAATAATTGTTAAAATAGTCTTAACACTTTTTAACATTAAGAAATTTAATGAAAAATAAATAGTCTAGATTATTCATCACTGCTAGTAAAATGCTAATCCTTTGTTTCTCTCCAAAAGACAATGACGAAGACTTTTTATTTAAAATGTAATGTAATTTGAATCAAATTCATTTATCCAATAATCTAATTGTTTTTTTGATAACTTCTGTAAAAATCTAAATTCTTCAACTATTTCTTTTACTTTCAGTAAATTATCCAGATTTGCATCTTGAAACTGAATTCCAACCTTACTGTACATAAGGCGTTTTGGAAAACTCATTTCAACTTTACCGCTATCTGGATTAATACGACCTATTAATGTATTTGTTAAGGTACTTTTACCTATGACACCTACTGACCTTCCTAGTCTTAAATCAATAGATAAATCTTCAAACAATATTTTCTCTTTGTATTTTTTACTTAGTCCAATACCTCTAATCACAAAAAAATCCTTGATATTATTTATTAAAAATACTTAGGTATAAATTAAAAACATTGGTAACCGCCAATGTGTAACCAAAACGCTGGTATTCATATTTGAATGTGTTTTGGGTCATATTATTTCTAAACAAAAATTTCAATACCATAATTTATATTTTTATTTTTTAAAAAAGGATTTCTAATTTATTATATGATATTATTATTTTTTAATTGATACAAATTTATATTTAATATGTTGAAAATCATATACTCTAATATGAAAAATCGTTTTTACTGAAATTTTAACTGTTTTTCAAATGTGAAATTATTCGATTTGTAATACAACTAGTATAATTACTGAGTTTAGATATATGAAATAGGAGGTTTTTAATATGGGATTTGATGTTGAAAATGCAGCTAAGATTTTAGGAAATAATATTATGATTGAACGTAAAAATCGAGGATTATCCCAATACGAATTGGCTGACGGCATATGTTCCCAATCAATGATTAGTAGCATTGAAAAAGGACATTATGTTCCAAATTCAATATTATTAGCTCAGCTCTGTAATAAACTTGGTATCTCTATACATAATGCAATGTTAAATAATTTTTTTGAGATAGGTGAGTCTAGGGAAAATACAAAAAAGATAGAAAATCTTTGTAATAATCATAGATATGAAGAATTAATTGAATTTATGAACAAATCTAATCTATTAGATTCATTTAACAATTGTTTACTTATACAGTTTAGTCACATTAACAAAAGCTTCGCTATGGGAATGGATTATCGTTAAGATCATAATGTTTGTACTCTTCATCAGTAATTTAAAGTTCATTCACTGGATTACGGCAGAAACAATGCATAAACTTAGATAGAACAAAGCAAACAGAGGCCCTTAAGCAATATTCCGTATTTTTGCTTAAGGGCCTCTGTTTGCTAGTTGATTTATAATCATCATCTAATTGGACAATGCTATTGAGCTCTTATAAACGGTATCAGCTCGTGCAGACAAGTATGGCCACTAGGGTATACCCTAGTGGCCATTTTGAAAAATCGTTGTATTAAATCCAGCAAATTTCATTAATGAAATTTAAATATACCTCAAGAACTTATATATCTTCCAGTTTTAGATTATTAATGTCTTGAAAGGAGTGTACTTTAACATACTTTCTTAAGTCATGGACAGGGATAAATAGTTCATTTACATCTATAGGAGCATCTAAGGCCAATCCCAGTCTATATTCGTGTTGATCCTTGAAGTAAATGGGTTTAAATATATAGAGAAATTGTAATATATTCTTTAACAGAGAATCACTGCTTGAGGATCGACTAATCATTTTTGTGTCATTTTTGATGAAAATCCCATTTATATTAGTTATATTATTTTCCTCGTAAAGCTCTTCTTTTTTATAATCATCTTCATCAAGATACCTCACGGCACGTGAAAACAATCCAGATCCCTTCAGATTCTTGTCTTTCAAATAATCATTAACTTGATTACTTAAATTATTCAGTAACTTTGGGGTGTTTTCTGAACTAATGGTTATAAACGGTCTTTCAACACTATTACCATCATTATCGACATTTCCTTTTTTTAATTTTTCTGCGAAGTCAATATCCAAAATACCATCTTTAAAATCATTAGTACTTAGCATTGTAAAACAGGAAATAAAATAGCAATTCCTTAGCAAACTCCAATTTTTAGTTTTTCCCTCTGAATCGTCAAATTTTAGATTGGAGGACATAGTGCCAGTAATCTTTTCTTCAACTTTTCTATAGCATAGAATATCTTTTAAATAAAAATTAGTTTTTAAATAATTATTTGCAATATACTCATTAGGTACAAACTGCAATAAATTAGGTACAAACATTGGTAACCTCTCCTTTGTATTGTTACTACGTTAAACAAAATCTAGTACTTCGATCTGCTTGATGTTGTTGCGAGTTTCTTTGTATAATAGGTTCAGATGGAAAGCCATAACTGAGCTCACATGAATTGATTGTTCTAAACTATGGGCAGCTTACGCTGCCAGAATTTGTTTTAATTCAGTAATCACTGAAAACCCGAAGAGACTTCCGTTTCTTCGGGTTTCTTTTCTCATTGCATGAATAACTTCAACTCCAGCCAGGGTACTGGTGGCTGTGCGGATGTTTTGAAAGCCCTCTGACTGAACGTGATGTCTTTTGATAAATCGATGATCTTGTTCAATTAGATTATTGCGATATTTGGAACATTGATGAGCCTTTAGATCTATTAAGCCATCTTTAGCTACTTGTTTAATTGCTTTGAGCGTTGCTCCATACTGATCTGTTACCAAACAACTTGGGCGGCCGTAGGCCTTTAACAGTCGCTTTAAGAAATGATAAGCGGCCAGATAATCTCGTTGTTTTCGTAAAGAAAAGTCCAGTGTTAAACCTTGATTGTCAATTGCGCGATACAAATAGTTCCAGCTACCATTAATCTTAATGTAGGTTTCATCAACCCGCCAGCTTTGTGAAGTGGATTGTTTATGCCGACGCCACAGCATCTGGAAGATTGCGCCATAGTGGTGAACCCAGCGCATGATCGTTGTGTGGTGTACCGAAACACCCCCGATCGGCCATAATTTCAACGACATCACGATAGATTAAATTGAATCTAAAATAGTAACCAACGGCTACCGTGATGATATCTTGATTAAAATGACGACCTTTAAACCAATTTATGCGATCAACTCCCAATGATTTTCTTTAATTCTACCAAATTACGGATGCTACTAAAACTTTGCACCAGAACCCCAAAGACTTGGTACAGTGTCAACACGAACTCGTCTTGGAATTGATTAGTTTCTTTCCAGTCGTTTGGTGACAGCAATGCACGGTTACCCAGTGTCACGGCACGATTACGCCTGACAAGAATATGGGCGCTTGCCATCGGATTCTCACTACGGGCACTATCAATCATTAATTAATCATAGGAAAAAATTTATGTTCTCACTAATTTGGGCAATTATCATGATTTTTATAATCGGTTTTGTAATAAATAAAATATTTTATGTTTCGTTTTTTTTAGTGATTAATATAATTAACATAACGATAACAATGAAAATTAAAAATATTAATTGGTATATATTTGATAAATAAACTAAATTTAGTGAGCTTATAAAATTCCACAAAAAATGCATGGCAATTGGAATATATAAGTTTAATGTACTTATATAAATGACTGCATTAATGACCGCCATAAAAAAGGTAAAAATAATTTGTATAGTCGTTAATACAATAC
>NZ_ALXG01000043.1:0-11418 GCF_000512295.1 Fructilactobacillus florum 8D | reverse complement strand
AAAAAACATCGCGAAAGAACAAAAAAATAAAAAACAAAAATGTAGTTTAATGGTATAATTGTGTTATTAATAATTTTTTAGAGGAGATAGTTATGTAAAATAAGAAGGCAAAAAATGCAATTGACAATTTATTAAGTAGACAAGATTATCTGGTTGTTCAAGGTAACGATTTAGCAGAGGCTTTTGGTGAACTTAAATCCTTTGAACAAAGAATATTAGATTATTGTTTTAGCTTTGTGTAATAAATTGATTAATTAGTTGTTTGTCCTTTACATAAAAAATGTTTAGAAGGGTATGTATGAAAAAGCAAAGAATAAAAATTTTGTTTATATATATGTTATTAGGGATGAGTTTATTTATAGTATTAGGAATAGGAGTATTTAATAAAGTGAAAGAACATAATAGAGAAGTTGCTATTGAAAATAATGAAAAAAGGAAAGCACTTAAAAAGTACGAAACAGAAATTGTTAAAGATCTTTCAAATAGATATACAGGCATAAAAGATGTTGAATTTACCAAATATACAACAACACCATTGGGTACTGTTTATTTTAATTTTTATATTAACCAAAATAAACAAAAAGATAGAATAAGCAAATATGCAATCGATGAAGATAGTAAAAAACCCACTTTAATAGCAGAAGCTGATAAAATGCCGGTAAAAGAGGGGAAAAGTGATTTTAATAATATACAAATCAAATACAACTATGAGGAGTATTAGTAATGAATAATGCTCTTACAGATAAGCAGAATAGTGATTTATGTACGATGGCTTATAGCGTTGATCACCAAAAAGATCAAAATCCTATTCGTCCTAGAAAGAAACCCTATTTTGATACAGAAAATAATAAATATGAAGTTATAGCAACTGAAGATGATCAAGAAACTGGGTTTCAAGGGATGGCAGTTGCTCCTTATAAAAATGGGAAACCTGATTATCATAATGTTCAAATTGCGATTGCAGGGACTAATTTTGATGATATTAAAGATGTTATTACCGATGCAACACAAATTCCTGAATCTAGAACTATTATAGGACCAAGTGCTTATGTATATGGTATTGTTTCAAATGCTTTGGATCATAGCCAATTTACTTCTGCGGATCGATTTTATAATGAAACCGTTAATAAGTTAGAATCCAAAGGATTTTCTGCAAGTGATATTAAACATGGAACTGGACATTCTTTGGGTGGAGCATTGATTTTTTATTTAGCCGCAAAGCATCATTTTTCAATGACAACTTTTTCTAGTGCTGATCCACGAAGTAATTTAAATGATACAGATTTAGCGTATATTAAAAATCATCCAGAAATGTTCAAAAATTATTATCATAAATCTGATATTATAGCTAACTGGCAAATGATTGCTCAACTGGGGAAAGCTTTTTCTGTAAATGAATTTTCATCAAAGTATGGAAAAGGAATTATGGGTATGATTAATGGTCATTTTATTGATAGTTACCATTTTGAAAAAAAGACAGGTCAAGTTGATACTGACATATTTAATACCTTTGATATCGAATTATCATCAATTCAAGAAGAATATAAGCGATTGAAAAGTAGTGGAGCTTTAACTGATGCAGATGAGATTATGTTAGATGCATCAGTAGCAACAGAATTAACGATAGCCATTAGAGATGTAGCTAAAGAGATACTCGATGAGATTATAAAAAAATTACATAAGGTAGTTAGAGAACAAGAAAAATATTGGCAAGAAGTTAAAGAAAAAAGTATGATGGTTAGCTCACAACTATCACCAGATGAATTAATACATTGCTTAAATGAAGGTGGAGCTAACTATCAAAGTATGGTTGGAAAATATAAAGAAGACGCTAATCAAAGAATTACTAAAGCTAAAGAGTTAAAAAATAAGTTTGAAGAGTGGGAAAGTAAGGTACAACAAGGCATTGAAAAAGTGGTTCAAAGAGATAGTGAGTTGGCAAAGGACTTTAATATATGAGTTTAGATTCTAGACAAAAAGCTAAAAAAATTGATCAACTTGAAACTAAATTGGATAATTTAAAACGAGAATATCATGAAAAGCAAGATGAGATTTTTAATGTATATAGACAAGGTAATCGATATTTAAATCAACAGCATGATGTTTATTATAATGTGTTAATTGCATTGGATATACATGAAGAAATTAAAATTAAAACAGGATATTTATTCGAAGAGTTTGGAGATGGACTTATGAGACATCGTAAAAAAGCAGAAACTCAATTATATGATGAATTTCAAGTTAAACAAAAAGACTTGAATAAACAGTTAGATGAAATTGAAAGTAAAACCAATGATAAACGAAAAGAGAATTAATTATGGTAATGCTCTATGATCCAGTCCTAGATTTTAAAACACTCAGCGAGGCAGAGAAAACATTAGAAAAAAATATGGTTAGACTGATCGGTAATGGATCAGTAATTAAATCAAAGATTAAGTATAAAAGTAGTATTGATGAAGTTAGAATTGATGAGGTTAATGGTAAAAGTAAAATAGATGGGTTAAGTTCTAAAATAGATTCTGGAATTAAAGGAAAATGGTCAAAAAAAGTACAAGAAGAAAGTAAAAAAGAAACTTCAAAAATCATTAAGATTTAAGGTTTCTTTTTCTGTTTTAAGAGTTAATGATATATGTACTCTTTTTGTTTAATTTTTATTTTGAAAAAGGGGAGACGCTCTAATGAACCTCTCCCCGTTCCTAACTATTTTTTGCGACTGCAAATAGAAACAATACTGAAACTAATTGCCAGCACATTAATATTTACCATGAAAATTACAAGTTTAAGCATAAAAAAGAACTCTGATCCCGATGGTGGGTAAGGTACTCACGCGAATCCTTGATCAGGGTTCTTTATAGTTAAAGTTAAATCAGATTACCGCCGGCGGTGTTTTAACACACGGGGGCTTTTTTTTACGTATTTTAAATACCAGTAATATAGACCCCAGTCAGTCAAATTCTCTGAACCGTTCAATATTTTATGAATATTATTGCGATGAAGATAGAAGATAAAAACCGTTAAACAAAGCGCTAAGATAATTAGGGCATTGTCGTGGATTAAACATGCCGAAAAGACGATAATAATAAATCCCAACATGCTTCCCAAACTAACCATGCTAGTGATGAAGATACTGGCAATAAACGTAACTGCTGCGATCATAAAAAAACTTAAGTTATAGGCCATTAGCATCCCAGCGCTGGTAGCAACGGCCTTACCACCCTTAAAGTGATAAAAAATTGAAAAGGTATGACCTAAAATTGCAGCAACTCCAAACACTAACGGGTACCAACCGTGAATCCCAAAAAGGGTTGGCAGCCAAGTGGCTAGATACCCCTTTCCAATATCTAAAATCATCACTAAGCTTCCTGCAACTGGTCCTAAAAGACGAAAAGTGTTGGTTGCACCGATATTTTTGGATCCATGCCGAGTAATATCAACATGAAAAAACAATTTTCCAATCCAAATCCCATTTAGAATGGAACCAAGCAGATATGCAATGATTAAAAGCACGATAATTTTAAACATGTTTCCTCCAATGTTACGGTTAATTAACAGCAGTTATTTTAGCATTAATTTTGTAATTAAAACAGTTGCATACCAGTTAAACTCAGTCATTAACCTGGTTTAATTTGCATATCAAAGAAAATAAGTTATCATAATTACAGACAAAAGGAGCGAATGACCATGGCAAAAACCAAGCAGTCACAAGAGTATGATTCGACTTCCATCCAGGTTCTCCACGGACTAGAAGCTGTTCGAAAGCGTCCGGGAATGTATATCGGTTCTACCGATGCCCGCGGACTTCATCATTTGGTGTATGAAATTGTTGACAATGCTGTTGATGAGGCAATTGCTGGTTACGGCGATCAGATAAATGTCACAATCCATGCTGATGATAGCATTACCGTTACTGATCATGGACGCGGGATGCCAGTTGGAATGCATGCCTCTGGGAAACCGACCCCCGAAGTGATTTTAACGGTTCTGCATGCTGGAGGTAAATTTGGTCAGGGAGGTTACAAAACTTCTGGAGGTCTCCATGGAGTTGGATCAAGCGTTGTAAATGCACTTTCAGAATCCCTTACGGTCAAGATTGTTCGTGATCATCAATTATATCAAGAAGATTTTAAAAACGGGGGAACCCCAGTAGGTACTCTACGTAAGCTAGGAAAGACCACCCAACCAACGGGGACAACGATTACATTTAAACCTGATCCAACCATGTTTACGACGACCGTCTATAATTTTGAAACGCTAGCGACGCGACTGCGAGAATCAGCTTTTTTATTGAAAAATGTACAAATTGTACTTACCGATGAGCGGGTTGGTCAAGAGCAAACGGCGATTTTTAAATATGATGATGGAATCAAGGATTTTGTTAAATATTTAAATGAAGCCAAGACAACCATTGGTGATGTGCTTTATTTTGATGGTAACAAAAACGGCATTGAAGTCGAAGTTGCGGCACAGTATAACGACGGTTATACAGAATCAATGCTGTCATTTGTTAACAACGTCAGAACTAAAGACGGAGGAACTCATGAAGCCGGTTTTCGCAGTGGATGGACGAAAGCTTTTAATGAGTACGCACGAAAAGTCGATCTATTAAAAGAAAAAGATAAAAATCTTGAGGGCGCTGACATCCGCGAAGGACTGACTGCGGTAATCGCTCTACGAATTCCAGAGGAAGAACTTCAATTTGAGGGTCAAACGAAGGAAAAATTAGGAACTCCGGCTGCTCGGGCAATCGTTGACAACGTAGTGGCAGAGCAGCTCCGGTATTTTTTAATGGAGAATGCTGATTTAGCAACTCTATTAGTTAAAAAAGCTTTGCGAGCTAGAAAAGCCCGTGAAGCTGCTAAAAAAGCGCGGGATGAAAGTCGACACGGTAAGAAAAAACACAAGAGTGAACGGCTACTTTCGGGTAAATTGACCCCAGCTCAGTCCAAAGACGCCCGACTTAATGAACTTTTCTTAGTCGAGGGGGATTCAGCCGGTGGCTCTGCCAAACAAGGAAGAGACCGTAAACATCAGGCGATTTTGCCATTACGTGGAAAAGTATTAAATACGGAGCGGGCTAGTCTAACTGACATCCTTAAAAATGAAGAAATTAGCACGATTATGTATACAGTTGGAGCTGGAATGGGCGATGACTTTCAACTGCAAAATGCGAATTATGACAAAATTATTATCATGACGGATGCTGATGACGATGGTGCTCACATCCAGATTCTATTGTTGACATTTTTCTATAAATATATGCGGCAAATGATTGATGCTGGTCGAGTTTATGTTGCGCTACCACCGCTGTATAAGATGCAGACGGGACACGGCGCTAATCAAAAGATTGAGTATGCTTGGACTAATGAAGAGCTTGAACAGTTAAGAAAACAGTTTCCTAAGGGGGCTAATTTACAACGTTTTAAAGGTTTAGGAGAAATGAATGCCGACCAACTTTGGGAGACTACCATGGACCCTAGCAAACGTACCTTAATTCGAGTTCAAATTGATGATGCAGTTCAAGCTGAACAGCAAGTTTCTACTCTAATGGGAAATAAAGTAGAGCCCCGACGTAATTGGATTGAAGCCAATGTTCAATTTACGTTAGAAGATGACGGCAGTATCTTGGATCATACGAATAATTAAGAGGTGGCAAGCATGCCGAAAAAGGCGACAATTAAAGAACTAGCGCTAGCGACTGTTATGGATGAACGATTTAGTCGCTACTCAAAGTCCATCATTCAAGAACGAGCACTTCCAGACATTCGTGATGGGTTAAAACCAGTCCAACGTCGCATTCTTTATTCAATGAATAAAGACGGAAATACCTATGAAAAAGGCTTTCGAAAAGCCGCTAAATCAGTTGGAAACGTTATGGGTAATTTTCATCCCCATGGCGATAGTTCAATTTATGAGGCAATGGTTCGGATGAGCCAAGCTTGGAAGTTACGGGCACCGTTGATTGATATGCACGGTAATAATGGTTCCATGGACGGTGACCCTCCAGCTGCCATGCGTTATACAGAAGCCCGTTTAAGCAAGATTTCCAATGAAATGTTACGTGACATCGATAAGGAAACGGTTGACTGGGTCTTAAATTTTGATGATACCGAAAAAGAGCCAACGGTCTTACCAGCACGGATTCCTAACCTATTAATCAATGGAGCTACTGGCATTTCTGCCGGATATGCAACAGAAATTCCACCTCATAACCTGTCAGAAGTTGTTGGGGCATTGATTCACTTACAAAAGCATCCAGATGCCAGCCTAGAAGAACTGATGAACTTTATTAAAGGTCCTGATTTTCCAACCGGTGGGATCATCCAGGGCTTAGATGGCATTAAACAGGCTTATCAAACGGGACGTGGTCGGATTATGATTAGATCTCGTTCCACCATTAAAAAACTTCGTAGTAGCAAAGAAGAAATTCGCATTACTGAAATTCCATATGAAGTCAATAAATCGCAACTGGTTAAACAAATTGATGAAATTCGTTTAAATAAAGAAATTGATGGGATTGCTGAGGTTCGCGATGATTCAGATCGCTCCGGTCTCTTAATCTCAATTGAAATCAAACGAAATGCTGATACGCATGGAATCTTAAATTATCTGTATAAAAATACTGATTTGCAAGTTTCTTATAATTTCAATGTGGTGGCCATTAAGGAAAGAAGACCACAACGGTTATCATTAAAAAGCATTCTGACTGCCTATTTAGATTATCAACGCACGATCATCACTAATCGTACTAACTTTGATTTACGGCAAGCACAAGCCCGACAACATATTGTTACGGGTCTCATTAAAGCACTCTCAATTCTTGATCAGGTAATTGCAACGATTCGCGCAAGTGCTAACCGGACCAATGCTCGTGATAACTTAGTTAAAGAATACCAGTTCACCGAGCAGCAGGCAGATGCCATTGTGGCTTTGCAACTATACCGCTTAACCAATACAGATGTTACTAAGTTACAAGCAGAACACGAGCAACTAACTAGTAAAATTACTGAGTACAATAGTATTTTGGCAGATTCAGCTAAATTGGATCAGGTCTTACGTCAAGAATTAACTGCAATTGCAGCTGAATTTAAGTCTCCTCGGCGCTCTACAATTGAGGCAGAGATTGAAGATCTCCAAATCAGTAAACATGTTACGATTCCATCTGAAAACGTGATGGTATTACTTTCTCATGACGGATACTTTAAGCGAAGTAGTCTGCGCTCTTTTAAGGCGTCCGATGTAGCCGACAATGGTTTGAAGCAAGATGATTATCCGGTCTTTATTGGTCAACTAAACACACAAGATATTGTTTATTTATTTACAGATCGTGGTAATTTAATTTATCGACCGGTTAATGAAATTGATGATTTAAAATGGAAGGATACGGGTTCGCATATTTCTCAGTTAACTGGGATTGATTCACAAGAAAAAGTCATTGCAGTGCATACTTTCCAATCGCTAAAACAATCAGGTAAATTTTTAATTGCGAGCCGAGCTGGTCATATTAAACAAGTTCAGTTTGACAAACTGTTGCCAACTCGAACTTATAAAACTCGTGCCACCAGCTATTTAAAGTTATCTAGTCCAACAGATGCAGTCGTTAGTGTTGCATATGTTTCAAGCACTCAAGCCGAATTGCAAGTACTACTAGTATCACAACAAGGTTTAGCGCTCCGTTATCCACTATCATTAGTTTCTACTACTGGAGCCAAAGCTGGTGGAGTGCAGTCTATGAAACTAGCAGCTGATGATCGGGTGGTTAACTGCCAGTTAGTGGATCCAAATAATTCAGAAGTAGCTGTTATCTTTCAAGATGGAAGTTTTAAAAAGCTCTCTATTAGCGATATTCCAGTGACCACCCGAGGTCGCAAGGGTATCAAAATTCTGCATGAGCTTAAAAGTCGCCGAATTTTAGTCGCCGATTTTTTAATGATTCAGGAAGCTGAACAACTAATCCAGGTTCGCACAGACCATGATCAACAACTTGATTTAGTGTTAAATAAGTATCATGTTGGCACACGAACTTCCAACGGTACGAAAGTACTCGATCCAAAGACAGTGGGAGTTCCAGTGAGATTAACTCATTTGCTGGGAACAGGTCCAACTATTGCAGAGAAAAGTTAGTTAAAAACAGATAAGTTAAGCAAATTATGATAAAGTTAAAATACAATGCTTGTAATCAAAAGGAGAGTTTCAAGATGACAAAAGAATTAGTTTTTGGGCATCAAAATCCAGATACGGATGCAATCGCAGCGGCAATTGCCCTTGCTTATTTAGAAAAACAGGACGGCTATGATACAGAGGCAGTTGCACTGGGAAATGTAAATCCCGAGACGCAGTTTGTATTAGACTATTTTGGAGTTAAGGCTCCACGGGTTGTAAATGCTGCTCGACCAGAAACAGATCAAGTTATGTTGGTTGATCACAATGAACCGCAACAAAGTATTAGCGATATTGCTGACTTGACTGTTACTCACGTTGTTGATCATCATCGCATTAGTGGTTTTAATACTGAAAAACCACTTTATTACAGAGCTGCTCCCTATGGCTGCTGTTCAACCATTATTACCCAGATGTATTCTGAAGAAGGCGTTGACATTCCAAAAGAGATTGCGGGGCTGATGATGTCAGCCATTATTTCCGATACGCTTTTGTTGAAGTCTCCAACAACGACTGATGTCGACCGAGAAGCTCTGCAGGCGCTCGCCGAAATTGCTGAAGTACCGGACTATGCTGATTACGGTGTTAAAATGTTAAAAGCTGGAACGAATGTTGATGCAAAAACAGCGGTTGAATTAATTACAGGTGATGCAAAATCATTTACTCTCGGTAACAAACAAGTTCGAATTGATCAAATTAATGTCGTGGATCTAGCTGATATTACCAAGCGACTAGCTGAAATTAAGGCGGCAATGAAAGTTGAAGCACAGTCTGCTAACTATGATCTCTTTTTAGTGTTAGCTACCAATGTTTTGACCAGTAACTCAATGTTAATTGTGGTGGGAGATCCTAAAACAGCCGTTACAAATGCTTTTCATACTGAGCTTGACGAAAACGATGTGATGAACTTGCCTGGGGTTGTTTCCCGAAAAAAACAAGTTGTTCCACCGCTAACAGAAGCCTTGGAAAATAATTAGTGATTATCAAAAGAATTCTTGCGCATTGCGGGGATTCTTTTTTCGAATTCAATTGTTTGCAATTGAATTCCATTTGGTTATTATAAGTAAGTGTAAGGGAATATGAATAGGAGGGCATAGAATGAGTGAATTAAAAAAACAAGCATTGAAGGACAAGTTAACTCCAGAACAGTATGCTGTTACCCAAGAAGCTGCTACGGAGCCAGCTTTTACTGGTAAATACGATGATTTCTTTAAAAAGGGGATTTACGTTGACGTTGTTAGTGGGGAGCCGCTGTTTAGTTCGACTGACAAATATGATTCTGGTTGTGGTTGGCCGGCTTTCACAAAGCCCATTGAAAAAGATGGAATTAAAAGTAAGACTGATACCTCATTTGGCATGATTCGTGAGGAAGTTGAAAGCGCTCAAGGTAACTCACATTTAGGTCATGTTTTTCCAGATGGTCCCACTGATAAAGGCGGATTACGGTATTGTATTAACTCTGCTGCACTTCGTTTTGTTCCTTTTGATGACATGGATGCGGAAGGTTACGGTAAATATAAGTCATTGGTAGAATAATTACTTAAACTAGGAGGCAGATTCATGAAAAAAACTGATACAGCTATTTTCGCCGGCGGATGTTTTTGGTGTATGGTTGAACCGTTTGATCAAATGCCTGGGATTGAATCAGTTGTTTCTGGTTATACAGGTGGACATGTTGCTAACCCAACCTATGAGCAGGTTTGTTCTGAGACAACGGGTCATACCGAAGCAGTTAAAATTACATTTGACCCGTCAGTTATTTCTTACAAACAGCTTGTTGAGATCTATTGGCGCCAAACTGATCCAACTGATGCTAGTGGTCAGTTCCAAGACCGCGGTGACAGCTATCGGCCCGTTATTTTTGTGAACAGTGCGGAGCAACGTCAGATTGCAGAAGCATCCAAACAGGAGTTGAATGCTTCTGGTAAATTTGATGCGCCGATTGTAACAAAAATCGAAGATGCAAAACCATTTTATCCAGCTGAAGAATACCATCAGGATTTTTATAAAAAGAACCCCTTTCGAGCTCAAATAGAAGAAATGGGCGGTCGAGAACAATTTAAAAAAGACCAATGGGGCAAAGAAACTAAGTAACTAAGTAAAGTCAATTGGAAATGGTGCTTAAAAAATTTTTGAAAGAAGCGTTAAATTATGAAGATGAAAAAAATAATGATGGCCAGTTTAACTACAGTCACATTGGCAGTTAGTGCTGCTAATACGGTTAGTCCAGTTTTAGCTGATAGTAATAATTCCAGCAACATGAATATGAACAATAACAAAATGGATAAAAAGTCTATGGACATGTCCAAAAATAAAGGCT
Source organism: Fructilactobacillus florum 8D (assembly GCF_000512295.1). NCBI lineage: Bacteria > Bacillati > Bacillota > Bacilli > Lactobacillales > Lactobacillaceae > Fructilactobacillus > Fructilactobacillus florum. The sequence continues at coordinate 941 of NZ_ALXG01000043.1, read as the reverse complement.
CCATGGCAATGATGATGAAACATGACAATGCCTTACCAACTGATTTGAAAATGGCCAAAAATCCTAAGTTCAAGGTTAATTCAATGGTTAAAATAAAAGCTAACCACATGCCTGGGATGAAGGGTGCAATGGCAAAAGTTACTGGCGCTTACGACACCAATTTGTATGAAATTAATTATAAACCCACCAATGGCGGCAAAGAAGTTAAAAACCATAAATATGTAGTTAAGTCTGAATTGACCGCAGATAATAACAAAGGACTTAAAAAAGGTAGCAAGGTTACCGTTAAAGCTGATCACATGGATGGAATGAAGGGGGCTAAGGGTAAAGTTGTGAAATGCATTTCTGGTCCAGCTTACGCAGTTACCTTTACACCTACCACTGGTGGTCAAGAATACGTGAACCATCTGTGGCTGTCACAAAAAGAGCTGGAAAAAGCTTAAAATTTTAACTAAATTAATTTTGAAATGTTGCTAATTAAGCTTAATCGTTGATTAGCAACATTTTATTTTTCTTATTTTTACTGGTAATCAGGTGTTAAAATAAGAATAGTGAATAAGTTAAGGTGGTTTAATTTATCACAATTAATAATAATGGAGATTTTAAACATGACTACTGTAGATCCTAGCCAAGCTCAAGATGTGTGGAAAGATGTTGGAAAGAATGTTGAATTTGTATCTTTAGCCTTAACTAGGGCAGATCAAGCAACGGCTCAAGCAGCTGTCCAAGAATTTGCAGATCGCTCTCAAGCAATTATTCGTTCGATGCGTATTCGAGAACCAGAAGCAGACCTACGAGTGGCCATTGGTTTCAGCAATTCGGCCTGGGATTATTTATTCCCGAATGCTGCTAAACCAAAAGAACTAGAAACCTTTGCGGGAGTGAGCGGCCCAGAATATTCCATGCCAAGTACTCCGGGAGATTTATTTCTCCATATTCGA
>NZ_ALXG01000042.1:0-29607 GCF_000512295.1 Fructilactobacillus florum 8D | reverse complement strand
GCCCTTGATGTCTTTTTTAGTAGTTGTGTAAGGGTCGTCATAATTTCCGGTGAGCGTTTCGGCCTTAGTGAGTGGATGACCGTCGGTATCAACGTAGTTAACGGTCACATCAGCTGCTTTGGGTGCTTCACCGCTAACAGTCACATGAGCGGCATCTGTACTACCATCAGGATTCTTAGCTTGAACAGTGATAACCTCGCCTCCTTTTAGAGGGCGCTTTGTGCTAACTGAGTAAGTTCCATCGTTATTGATACTTCCAGTACCAATTTCATTTCCAGCCCCATCGGTTACTGTAAGTTGGGCACCCTCATCTCCTTTACCAGTAATCTTTTCGTCTCCTTGCTTTGCCGGATCGACGGTGATTTGTTTTGCTAAAGTAATGATAATGTCCTTCATATCATTTGCTTGGGTATAATAAACATCTCCCGAATTTGAACCTGAATCTGAAAAGCTATTTGTGCGCATGGCAGGTCTTAATAAATCAGCTTTCCCATCAGTAATGGGGACTGTATATGGAACCCAATCATGGTTTTCCATATACTGATAATTATTATAATTTTGGGAAACATCTCGATACATAACAGAAATTGCCTGTAAATCGGGATTTTTTGTCATATTGAAAAATTTGTTCCTAGAGATGTAACTCTCTCGGTCAGACAGACCAGCTGAGAAATCGATATCACTATATTTTTTAGGGTAGGGGACTTGGAAATACAAACCAAAATAAGATTCTTTAGTAGCTGGATTTGCACGGTTTGATAATGCAATATTAGGAGTCCATTTTATTTGGCAGTCCGTAACTGTCACGGTACCCTCATCCTTATTTATCTGATATTTCAAGCTAACGTCAGCAGATCCTCCAAATAATTGAGTCGTTCGATAGCTATCAGGATTCATGGGATCGTTTTTCCCCAAATAACGACTGAACTGACTTGTCACTGAGAACATTGAATCAAAATCAAAATGTCTTGATAAGGCTTGAATTTCGGATTTATCAGTTGTCTGTGGATCTGAAGCAGTTTTTACGTAATTTGGGCTCTTTGTATCGGCAGAAACCGTTGTATTGTTGACCAGCCCAATTCCTATAGAAATCATGGTGGTGGTCAGTAATAATTTACCCGTAGGATAAATTATTTTGGGGGTGAATGGTTTTTTTAGCATATCAAGCACTCTCCTAATTAATTAATATTGTTATTACCAAAGGAATGTAAACTTTCAATATATCTTGAAAATAATATTTTTTGAAAGGTTACAAGTTTAACTAACCAAGCTAAAATAGCATGGCTACAACATTGTGTCAAAACCAAGCATGTGTTTTTCGTGCAACAAACATTACAATTATAATCGAATTTCGATACATGTGTCTAGTAATTATGCAATAATAAAAGCAACTGAATTCTGGTTATTTCAGTTACTTAAATAAATTAGTAAATAAATTTTTTTAATTCACTTATCAAAGTATAAAAAAAAGACCTCTCAAGGTCTTTTTTTGTTGTTATTTATTTTGATTGAGTTCATCTGCTTCTTGTTCTCGCTGATAAGTAGCAATGTTTTTATATTCTGGCTGTAGATAACGACTTAATCGAATGTAAATTGGAACTAATTGGCGATAAGCTTCGTAATTTTCCTGATTAGGATGATGTTTATTCGTAACGCCAACAAATTTGTGGACGTCATACAAGCTATCAATCATTCCCAAACTGTACATCCCCAAGGTGGCTGCTCCAAGCGCCGTTCCTTCAAAGCTTTCTGGAATATTAACATCATGCTCAAAGATGTCAGCTAACATCTGACGCCATAATTCCGAACGAGCAAATCCACCCGTCGCCTGAATACTAGTTGGTTCGCCAACGACCTCTTCAAGAGCTAGTGCCACTGTATATAAATTGTAAACAATTCCTTCTAAGGCAGCTCTAATCATATGAGCCCGTGTGTGTTGTCTTGTTAAACCAAAGAAAGTTCCACGGGCATCAGCATCCCAAATGGGAGCTCGTTCCCCACCTAAGAAGGGAAGGAAAATGAGACCGTTCGAACCAGCAGGAATCTCGGCTGCCATCTTGGTCAACAAATCGTAGGCATCGACATGCATTTGTTCAGCAGTAACTTTCTCTGGTGCACAGAGTTGGTCACGAACCCAACGAAAGACAATGCCACCGTTGTTGACTGGTCCGCCTACAACCCACATGTTTTTAGACAAGTAGTAACAAAAAACACGTCCCTTAGGATCAATTTTGGGCTTATCAGTAACCACTCGCACGGCCCCCGAGGTTCCGATGGTAACGGCAATTACTCCAGGTTTGATTGCGTTGACTCCGAGGTTAGCCAGTGGACCATCAGAAGCTCCGATGATAAAGGGAGTTTGTTTATCAATCCCAATCATGTTGGCATAGTGATCGTTCATACCAGTTAGTTGATAATCAGTGTCAACTAGTTCTGGCAATTGCTCCCGACTGATGCCAGCAACTTCTAGTGCCTGATCGTCCCAGTCCATGGTAAAGATGTTAAAGAGTGCAGTAGCATTTGCGATCGAGTAGTCTTCTTTGAGAACTCCAAATAACTTATAGTTAATGTATTCCTTGATACCAACGAACCAGCGGGTCTTTTTGAAAATCTCGGGATGTTCATTTTTAATCCACATGATTTTGGTGAGCGGAGTCATTGGGTGGGTTGGAACCCCAGTTTTTTTGTATAACTCCATTCCAATTCCATTTTTCTTGAGCTCATCAGCATAGCTTACGGCTCGATTATCTGCCCAAGTAATGGCGCGCGTCAGTGGTTTGTGATCTTCATCTAAACAAATCAAACTGTGCATGGCACACGAATAAGAAATCCCTTTAAGCGTACCTTGCTGCAAGTCAGCTTTTTCTAAGACTTTTTGTAATCCCTGAATCATGGCACTAAAAATTTCTTCTGGATCCTCTTCAGCCATGTCAGCCGTGTCCTGGTATAGGTCATACAAATCATTAGAATAGCCCTTAACCGCGCCTTCATCATCGTATAAAACGGTCTTAACACTCGTGGTACCAATGTCAACGCCAATTACGTAGTCCATAATATTTCCCCTTAATTAGCTAATTTTATGCTGGACAACTCAACGAGCAAGTTGTTGTAACGCTTTCATTATATTGAAAAGCGCGTGGGACTTCAAGCAGGAGCAAAATAATCGTGCTAAGATAAAGGAAATTTTAAAGATTAGATGAGGCATAAAATGGTAACGGAAACAAGAATCATGAGAAATCGTCAGTGGCAGCGTCAGCGCCAAAAATATTGGACGGTTCTTGGGCTGCTGCTAGCGGTTGGGATCATGTTGGTCGGACTAGTCGGTTGGCGCATGGTGCACCAACGAGAAGTCAGACAGGCACTTCTACAAAAATATCCGGTTCGTGGTTTGGAACTTGATCAGACGTCAGCGTACGTTGACTTTAATCAGGCTGCACGCCATGGTGTTAAATATGTGTATTTGCGGGCAACTCAGGGGGGCACATTGACGGACGATGATTTTAGCAATAATTATGAGCGCAGCCTTGGTTCGGGAATGCAGATCGGTGTTTATCATCAATACTCATTTACGGCAAAGATTCGGGATCAGGAACAAAATTTAATTAAAACGATTGGAAAAAAACGGGGTTCATTACCACTGATGATTAACATTGCTTACTATGATAATTACACTGCAGCTAACGTTAATCGCCAAGAACTACGGCGTCGGGTGGAGCAACTTACGCAAGATTTATTTCACCGATACCAGCGACCGGTTATAATTCAAACTGAGGCGGAAAATTATCGTGCGCTGCGGGGAATTGCGCACACTGAATTTTGTGGAGAACTTGGCAAATCAAGTCATCCAGCCCACTTCGTCACGCTTCCGGATGACCAACAATACTATCCTGACGGGGCTGCCAGTGGCTATCGGATGACCGCTTTTTTGGGAAATAAGTTACAATGGAAGCACTATGCACAAAAATTACCTCAGGTTGAATAAGGGAGGGGTTCAGTGATGATTAATTTGGGAACGATTGGGACTAACTGGATTACGGAGCGAATGTTGGAGGCAGCAACAACGATCGGAGCATATCGTCTGCAGGCTGTATATTCACGTCACAGTGCCACAGCAGCACAATTTGCGCATGATCATGCTGGACAGCGTTCGTATACCAATTTAACTGATTTTTTCAACGATGAGCAGGTCGATACGGTTTATATTGCTTCACCGAATAGTCTCCACTTTCAGCAGATTTTGCAAGCGTTGCGGCATCACAAAAATGTGATTGTTGAAAAACCGGCGGTGTTATCACCGTACCAGTTACAGATGATTCTTGATGAACAGGCACGGCAACCAGATCTGCAGGTGTTAGAAGCCGCCCGGAACGTTCATATGCCAGCTTTTAAAGCCGTCGAGCAACAGTTGGCGACGTGGGATCACGTTGAGGGAGCGGAATTCAATTTTAGTCAATATTCATCGCGTTATGATCAGGTGCTTGCTGGCGAGCTACCAAATGTCTTCAATCGTAAGTTTGGCGGTGGAGTACTAACTGATTTAGGCATTTACCCAATCTATGACGCAGTCGCATTGTTTGGAGTTCCTCAGCAGCAATTTTATTATCCGACTTGGATCAAAACCGGGGTCGATGGTAAGGGAACTGCTCGTTTAGAATATGATGGGTTTACGGTTATCTTAAATTTTAGTAAAATTAGTTTTTCTAATCAGGCTTCTGAAATTTATGGTGGCCGACAACTAATTACCATTGATAATGCTGGTGAATTTACCCAAGCGGACTACTTTACTGGTAAGGAACAGCAACAGTTGAGTCCCGCTTATCGTGATAACCCGATGATTCCAGAAATGACTGATTTTGCTGCCTTATTGGAGCAGCCGAACACGCGAATCGCTAAGGAACGTGGAAATCGGGAGCGCCAACTGATGAAACAGGTCAATCAGGTATTAGACCGGTTAGCAGCAAGTGCGGGGATTAGTTATCCCCAATAATTATGGAGGAACGATTTTTGTTAGAACAATTCGAACAGCAGTTTGCAGCAGCAGGATATCAACAGCCCACTGCGATCCAAACGGCGATGTATGAACCAATGATTAACGGAGAAGGTGATGTGGTTGGCTTATCTCCGACAGGATCGGGGAAAACCCTAGCCTTTTTAATGCCAATTTTAGCCAATGTCTTAGCAGGAGCGGGCACTCAAGCAATTATTTTGGAACCGTCACAGGAATTAGCCATCCAGGTAACTGAGGTTGCCCGTACTTGGGCGCGGCCGTTTCAAGCCAAGATTTTGCCACTAATCGGCGGAGCTAATGTCAAACGCCAGCAGGAACAGTTAAAGCGTCGCCCTGAGGTGGTAATTGGTACGCCAGGGCGGGTGTTAAGTTTGCTGACGGAGCGAAAACTCAAAGCAACGGCAATGGATACCTTAGTGATTGATGAGGCTGATGATTTGTTACAAGATGATAGTTTGGCTAAGGTTCAGCAGATCTTAGCTGCCTTACCACGGAAGGTTCAGGTGGCCTACTTTTCAGCAACTGATAGCCCCATTCTGCACGAACTTGAACCGGTGATGGGGAAGCCCGCGACCGTCATCGATGTAAGAGCTCAAGACCAAACCCGAGGTCCCGTTCGCCATGGGTTGTTTCGCGTTGCACGAGCTAACCGCAATGGTGTTTTGCAACGCCTAGCTGGAATTTCCAACTTTAAAGCGTTGATTTTCTTTAATCAGAGTGAGACGCTCAATCGAGCTTATAATTATTTTAACCACCAGAGTCAGGTCCCGGTGGCGAAACTTAGTGGTGCCGAAAACAAATTACAACGCGAGCGTGCTTTGACGGGTTTTCGCAAGGGACAGGTACGTTTCTTATTAACCACCGATGTAGCAGCGCGGGGCTTAGACATCTCCAAACTCCCAGCAGTGATTAATTATGATCTTCCTCGGTCAGCGACCACTTATGTTCATCGAGTTGGACGGACTGGTCGGATGGGAGAACCTGGATTAGTTTTGAATTTTGGAGATGACCATGATTTGCGGGATTTAAAAAAGTTGATTCGACCAGTCGGATATGAGCCAGTGACCATGACGTATTATGAAAAACAACTGGTGACAGAGCGACCGCAACCAGTTAAGCCACCAGTCAATCAGCTTAATCAGGAAGTTTCGGTCAAGCACAAGCCAACGCATAAAAAGCACCGACAACGAGACCGTAAAAACAAGGGTCGTCCTCGCAGGTGATTCTGAACTTTACGGGCTACTGTTTTCATGAGAAAATAGGAAACAGTTTGCTGGCCCCATAGCACAACTGGATAGGGCAACCGCCTCCTAAGCGGTCGATCTCAGTTCGAGTCTGAGTGGGGTCATATTTAGCTTAGCAGCTGTAACATGTGGCAGGCACGGTCGTGCTGATTAATGAATAGCTAGCTAATATCAATTAGAAAAAATCGTAGGAGGTAACATTTTATGTCGATTATCTTGTCGGCAATTTTGGTGTTTATTTTGGGATTCGTTATTAGTAAATTATTTATTTTACCGCTCATTTTAACGTTAATTATCCTTTACCTATGCTTACTGATTGTTTTTTTGGTCGGGGTCTTACTGATGATTTTTTTGATTAATAAATTCAAATGATGACGAGCATTAACACCGATAGCAATCATTTATTGAACTAAAAAAACCAATCCAGAGGTGGTACCTCGCGGATTGGTTTTTAGTTAGGAGATTATTTACGAATGTTGTAAAGGACTTGCCCTTTGTCGACTTGGAGCAGTAGGCGATTGTCACTGGTGCGGACAACTTTGATGTTCGAGTAGTCATCATTCGAAGAACCAGTACTGATGACTTTAGACACACCTTGAAGCCCACTGACCACTCCGTTCCAAACGGCCGGTGAGTTAGCATCAACACTTTTGGTGATCGGAGAACTATTTGGTACCGTCACGTCAATATTTTGACTGCTAGGATTCCATTTGACATTGGTTCCTGATTGCCCATTATTGTCTGTAGAATTAGAGTTACCGTTTTGATTCTTAGGTTGCTCAAGTTTGATGATCACTTTCTCGACCCCCTGAGCTGCCTTTGGTCCAGAATTATAGCGCTGAGCCACTAAGTTTTGGTAGGAAAAGTACGCAATCATCCCCAGTAATAGGATTACTACGATAATGATAAAGTTTCGCCAGAAATGTGAGCGCCGCTGGGGTCGCGGGCGCTTAGCTTTTGGTTGAGCCCCCATTTTGGCAGCGGCACTGGGATTAGTGTTGCCAGCAGTTTGGCTGTTAGTTGGTTGTTCGGCACCACAGTGGGGACAGAATTTGACGTACTGTGGAATACTATGACCACAGGCGGGACAATAGCGTTTGCTAGCAGCATGCTCGCTGACCCTCGTTGGAGCTAATGCTGGTTGTTTCGTTGAACAATAGGGACAAAATTCCGAATTAGCCGGAATTAACTTGCCACAGTTAATACAATATTTGTTATTGCTCATAGTGGAAATCCTCCTTTGATTGCATGCTCTTATTCTAACATATGCAGAAATTCAAAATTTTATAGTAGACAATGTAAGCGAATACATCTATACTTGATTAGTAAAGTTTCGAGAAATTAAAAAAGGAGAAAGACGAATGATGCCATTTGTTGTTTTGATTTTAGGAATTGCTTTATTGCTTTTCTTAATAATTAAATTGAAATTAAATACATTCGTGTCCCTAATCGTGGTCGCAATTTTAGTAGCCCTCGGTCTGGGCATGAATCCAGCTTCGATTGCTGAAGCGATCAAGACTGGGATTGGGAACACCCTTGGGGAACTAGCGGTGGTCTTTGGTTTTGGAGCCATGATTGGACGCTTAGTTTCTGATGCAGGAGGTTCGTATCGGATTGCTGAGACACTGATCCAAAAGTTTGGAAAGCAACGTTTGCAGCTGGCAATCGTGGTTGCATCCTTTATTATTGGGATGTCTCTATTCTTTGAGGTCGGAATGGTATTGTTGACACCGATCGTGTTTGCAGTTGCTTTAGAAGCAGATGTTCCGTTTCTCTACCTAGGGATTCCAATGGCAGCTGCCCTCTCGGCTACACAGGGATTTCTACCACCACAACCAGCTCCAACGGCGGTGGCAACGGCCTTAAATGCAAATATTGGTGAAGTTTTGCTCTTTGGGATCATTGTAGCTATTCCATGTGTGATTATTGCTGGTCCGTTGTGGACTAGAGTTATTCGGCGCTTCTTTCCAGATTCATTTGTAGTGAAAAAAAGTTTGCCTGCCTTTGGTGAAATAAAAGAGTACAATCTTGACGAAACTCCAAGTTTTGGCTTATCAGCACTAACTTCGTTATTGCCTGCCATTTTCATGGCTATCAACACGATTTATCAGTTGGTTGCTCACGGTGGGAAAGCAGTTGCTAAACCGCAAGGATTTGATGCAATCATTACTATGCTAGGTAATCCCATGATTGCTATGGTAGTGGCGCTGTTGTTTGCCATCTGGTCGATGGGTTTTCATCGTGGAAAAACGATGACAGATATTTCCAGCAGTATTGTAACTTCCGTGAAATCAATTGCCATGTTGTTATTGGTAATTGGTGGTGGTGGGGCCTTTAAACAAGTCCTTCTAGACGGTGGGGTTGGTGATGCTGTTAAACAGCTGATGATGCATTCATCATTATCACCAATTATTCTAGGTTGGCTAGTTGCTGTTGTACTCCGAGTTTCATTGGGGTCTGCTACGGTTGCTGGGATTACCGCTGCTGGAATAGTTACACCACTGATGCATACTCTCAATGTGAGTCCGGTGATGATGGCATTGGCAATTGGAGCTGGCTCGCTTGCTGCTTCACATGTTAATGATGCTGGTTTCTGGATGTTTAAAGAATACTTTGATTTAGATCTCAAACAAACCTTAGGAATCTGGACCACTTTGGAAACAGTTATTTCGGTAACTGGATTGATTGTTGTTTTGATTTTAAACATGTTTGTCGGCTAATTTAAACGTTAAAAAAGACAGTTTTTACGTAACTAAAGTTATAGTATTGAACAGTTTAAAAAAAGCACCTTCGATAATTGATTATCGAAGGTGCTTTTTTGCAACTAACAAGGATTCATTTGAAACGAGACATGAAGCTATTATATTTCTTAAGATAGTTGGAATCGTAAGATAAGCAGAAAATACTGGTATTACTTACAGTCCAGTTGCTGATGGGGCAATTAACTTTCCTTAGAGTACATAAAATAAATTGCCTAATTAAGATTATTGAAAACCATTAATATTTAATTGCTTAAAATAATAGTTGCAGCTACGTGTTTAAAATATTATATTTGAAAGAATGGATTAGATTAAGCTCAAAAGGTTACATCATAGAATTTTCAGTCGATATGAATTGCAAAATTCAATGAGTAAATGTTTTTAAAATTATGATTTTTATTGCAGGTAAATATAATGATTAACCATGTTGTGGCAAATCAGAAAGAAGTGTTTAAAAATGTTAGAAGTTAGAAATGTTCAGAAAAGTTTCAATAAAAAACGAATTTTAAAAGGTGTTTCATTTAATATCAAAAAAAACGATAATATCGCATTATTGGGAAGTAATGGGGCAGGGAAATCCACATTAATTAAATTAATTTCGGGCGAGATTACCCCTGATGATGGTTGTATTGAAACTAACTTGGATTTTAATACTCAAGTTGGAATTATGCCACAGGATGACATTTTAATTGATGATCTAACGGTCAAAGAGATTATTTCCCTGAAGTTGAATATGTGTGGTGTGAAAAAGGGTGATACGCAGCAATTACTTAAAGAAATTGGATTAGAGGATGTTTCTAAAAATTTTGTTGATTCTCTTTCTGGTGGGCAAAAAAGGAGACTTTCTTTGTTATTGAGTATCTTAAACAATCCAGAGATGGTCTTTTTAGATGAACCAACAACTGGTATGGATCTCAATGCAGTTGATAATTTTTGGAAATTAATGAAAACAAGTAAATTTACTGCCGTTGTCATTACTCATGATTTCAATCAAATTGACAATTTTTTTGACCGAGTATTGATTTTAGATAAAGGTGTGATGACTTCTGATATAACCGTCGAAGAGATTCACAAAGCTGGTATAAGGGTTGAAGAATACTACCGTCAGACGGTTCGAGGAGGAAAGTAAGATGATAAAGTTAATTCAAATAAAGCAGGTATTGAGAAACAAACGTTTCCTGATGTTTACAATGTTTATTCCGGTTATGTGGTACTTCTTACTGTATAATCTTCAACATGATTTACAGCCCATTACAATGCTGGGAATTGCTGTATTTATTGGAATTATTGGTAATAGTCTAGCAACTTTTAGTAAAAGAATATCGTCCAATTCTCAATTCTATTTTTTTCAATCTCGGATTTCAAAATATTCATTGAAGAAATATTTTTTTGATCAAGTGGTAGTTCAATTAATTTTAAATTTATTAATTTTTATGGTTGTACTTTTAGCAGCAGTTCTGGCTTTTGGTTTGAAATTAGATATCTATTTATTGGAACAATTTTTATTTCTTATGATTATGGGACTATACTTCAGTGCCATTGGTTTCGTTATGGGAACACGTTTAGATTCTAAAATTCTTGATACGATCAGCTTTCCAATTATTGTTGTTGCAGCAATGACAATTGTTCCATTTTCACAGATGGGATCAAATAAATTTATTCATATTATTAGCAAGGTGCAGAAAATTTTTCCGGGATACTACTATAATAATTTGGTACAAGACATAGCAAGTAACGCTAATATTAACGTAAATGATGTATTATTGTTTTTTGTTACAATTGTGGTTGATATCCTGCCATTGTATTTTCTTATTCCAAATGGTCGTGATTAAAAGCTTTTTAAGTGACAAAAAATTTAACCGTTAAAATGTCAGTTAAGAGAATTGCAGATTTGGAAGATTTTGTCGATTTGTTCAGTATTATAACTTTATTCCCCCTTTTTTTCGAGGTGAATTGTCTTTTTACTTATAATTAAGTGTTGATCGTTATGATGAAGACTTAAAAAGGGAGCCGCTAACCTGGTATTATAACCAAGCTAGCGGCTCCCTTTTGACTTAATAAACGGGGTTAATTGACGCGACGGCGACCTTCTGAGGTAGTGTTCTTTCCACCGAATGGCTGGGTACGCTGTTCATGAAAAATTTTATACCAAAGCCACGCTAGGAAACTAAATACAATCATGAAGAAGACGCCAATTGCCAATAAGATAATCCGCAGTAAATTAAATAGGAAATTGATGAATGCTGACATTGAATTCCTCCACCAGTAATTTATGAAGATTGATTGCGAAACGAGATCATCACAGACCAGAAATAGTTCACGATGATTACCACAATGTTTTGAAAAATGTTTACCATGTCCTGACCGAATCCAGATTGGAAGCCGAGTAGCTGGATTCCGGTCGCTAAAATCGCAATCCCAATCAAGAAGGTTACGAATCGTCCACCAAAAAAGGTGATGAGTTGGTGCCAAAATTCGCGGTGGGAATGGTGTTCGGCGTGGAAGACAAAGTACTTATTGGTGTAAAAGGCGAACAAGACCGTCAAGACCCAATCGATCGTATAGTTAATAGCATAATTAAGCGGGGTAAATTGTCGCAAGAGTGAAAAAACAACGATATTAAAAACCGTAGCGGCGACGCCCCAAAATAAATATGGAAGCACATCACGGTGCTTGTGGTAGAGGGCGAGCAGTTTAGTCATTATTGCTGCTCCTTAATTAAATATTGTGGCCGGTGCTTAGTTTCAAGATAGATTTTGCCAATATATTGACCAAGAATCCCTAGACAAAATAGTTGAATTCCGCCAATTAACAAGATGATAGAGACCAGTGATGGCCAACCGGCAACGGCTCCTCCAAAGCAAATCGCCCGCACGATAACAAAAATAATCCCGATGACTGCTAAAACACAGGAGATACCACCAATAATGGTAGCAATTCGAAGGGGGGCATCTGAGAAATCGATGATACCTTCGATTGAATAGTTAATTAACTGCCAAAGTGACCAATGGCTTTCGCCTGCTGCTCGGGGTTGACCAGGATATTCAATATATTTAGTTTGAAAGCCAACCCAACTAAAAATTCCTTTAGAAAAGCGATTGTATTCGGTGAGTTGGTTGACTGCATCGACATAACGCCGCGTCATTAATCGGTAATCACGTACGTTCTGTTTAATTTTGACGTCCGATAACTTATCGATGACCTTATAGAATGATGATGATAGAAAGGCTCTGATGGGGTTTTGTTTACGACTGGTTTGCACGCAACCAACACAGTCATATTCGCCGGTATTAATAATTTCTAACATCTGACTGAGTAGTTCTGGCGGATCCTGCAGGTCAACATCCATCAAAGCAACATAATCACCGCCAGCATTGCGAAAACCAGCGGCAATAGCGGCTTCTTTGCCAAAATTTCTGGAGAAAGAAATATAATGAACAGTTGCTGAATGTTGCTGGTGTAGTTCTTGCAAGATTTGCTCAGTTTTGTCAGATGAACCATCGTTAACGAATAAGTAATCTGCTTCATATTTGGTGGTTGTAGCATTCAACTTGGCAAAAACTTTTTCGACAGTTTGATAAAATAAGTTTATTGATTCCTGCTCGTTATAGCAGGGGACGATCAAGGTGATGGTTTCCAAATTAGTCCTCCTAAAAGAATTCAGTTTTTAACTGAACCTGTGATTGTTTCATTTTAACATAATTTAGCGGTCAACCAAAAAAGGCAAGTGGTATGATAAGAACAACAATGGAAAGGAAGAAAGACGATGCCAATCCAAAAACGGTCTCATTGGACCGAATTAGTTCGGTTTGTAAAATTGTGCGTAAAACGGTTTGCCATGGGCAACGTTTCTGATTCAGCGATTGTATTTGCATATTATGTGCTATTGTCCTTGTTTCCCATCCTAATCATTATTGGGAGTGCCATTAAATTTACAAATACAGATCCGCAACGGGTCTTTTCCGTATTACGTCCGATCGTTCCTAGTTCAATCTACGATGTATTACGCCCAGTGTTTAATAATGCTTTTAGTGGGAATGCTGGGGGGAGTCTTTCGATTGGGATTGTGTTAGTAATCTGGTCATCGAGTAGTTCGATGGCCGCTTTTCAGCGGGCAGTTAATCGTATTTATGGAGTAGAAAAGCAAAGTGCATTCATGAATCGATTAATGTCATTTGTCTGGATGATTTTGTTGGTGGTCTTTTTATTTGTCCTGATGATTTTGATGGGTTTTGGTCAAAATCTACTAGTTATAACTAAAAAAATCTTTCATGTTTCTCCGACACTGATTTCTTGGCTGGAGGATGCGCGAATCCCATTTATTATTGGGCTTTCTTTTGTCATTTTGGTCATGTTATATTACTTCGTTCCAAGTCTTAAAATTAAGTTACGTTACGCAGTTCCGGGAGCTATCTTAGCTTTGCTGGGGTTGACGTTATTGTCACAAGGATTTTCCTTACTGATTAGTTATTTCTTTCGTGGGATTACGGCCAATAAGACGATTGGAACCTTCATGGTGGTGATTTTATGGTTTTATTTTACTGGGTTGGTGCTTCTATTTGGGGCAGTTATCAACGCCAGTGTTGAGGAGTTCTTTGAGGGACACCTTGGGCAAAAGCAAACCGGAATTCCTAAAATCATCAAAAAAAGACTTCCGTCTGAGAAGTCTTAGTTCTGATTTTTGAGGGTATCTACCAGCTGGTTGGCAAAGTCATCCAGGGTCTTGATATCAGCTTCGTCGGGATCTAAGTTAATCTTAACGCTCGCTGCCCCTTGGGTAGCACCAGTGTTTTTTAGTGCCATCGTAAATTTATCAACGGCGGTATTATAGAATTCTTGGTAAAAAACATCCCCAGAACCGGCGACCCCAAAAACTTTGGAACTTAAGTCAGCAGTAGCTAAATCATCATAAAAGTCGAGACCTTCTTCAGGTAAGTGACCTTCGTCATAGGTGTAGGGACAAATTACAATTAGATCTGCGGCTTGGAGTTCGGCGACATCGGTTTGTGAGATTTCTGTTTCTAGTACCGTGAGACCAAGATCTTCAAGCGCTTCCGTTACAATATCGGCAATGTCTTCGTTATTACCGGTAATGGTGGCAAAAATTACATGTGCTTTCGGCATTAATCAACCATCCTTTGCTAGCTATCTCCTGCAAGTATAGCAGATTGCTTAAAACTTGTTAATTCTAAAGGAGCTGAAACCGTGCGACAAAATGTAGTCAAAAAAATTAGTAAGATTACTACACAAAAGCGACCAGGACGCTATAACATTTATTTAGATGATCAGTATGCATTTCCAGTTAGCGAAGCCGTCCTCATTAAATATCAACTGGCGAAGGGAACCGAGTTAACAGCTCATCAGATTAGTGATATTCAAGCGGCTGATCAGGTGGCTAAATTGCGTGCCAAGGCGCTTGATTTTATTGCTTATCGTCCCCGAACGGTGGCCGAATTACAGACGAAATTGCAGACCTTAACCGATGATGAGGATTCGATTGAAACAGTGGTAGCAGACTTACGTTCGTTGGACTTGCTTAATGACAAGACCTATACGGTTAGTTACTTACAGCAGGTTGTTGCCATGCAGGAAAAGGGACCGCTGGCAGCTGACCGGTATTTAGACCACAAAGGGATTCCCTTTGAACTGCGAACAACTGCTTTGACAGCAATCTATCCAGCAACAGTTGAACAAACCATTGCGAAACGGCTAGCTCACAAGCTATTTGACCACTATCAAAACTACCCCTATAATAAGAGCATTGAAAAAGTCAAGATGGGACTAGTGCGGCGGGGCTTTTCCTATTCAACGGCTAGTGATGCCGTAGCTAGTCTACCAAAAGCTAGTAATGCTGAGCGAGAACAGGAACTGTTAGTCAAAGAAACCACCAAATTACGGCACCGTTATCGACATTTGGTCGGCTTTGATCAGCAGCAAAAAATAAAACAGGCACTCCTCCGTCGGGGATTCGCCTTTGATGAGATTGAGACTTATCTAGAGCAGTTGGAGGATTAGGTTATATGAAGGATTTAAGAAGCTCACGGCTGATGTTTTGGACCGTTGAGCTGTTGTTAGTGATTGCGATTGTTTATTTATGTACTAAAATTAGCTTTTTATTTTCGCCGATTGGCATCTTTATTTCGACTATCTTTGTTCCGTTACTGATTGCCGGCTTTTTGTATTATATGTTGAACCCGGTATTGACCATGCTAATGAAGATTAAAATTTCTAAGACTAAGCACATTAATCGCACCTGGGGTACCACGATCATCTTTGTTGTGCTGACTTTATTAGTAATTTTTATATTGATGTCGTTTATTCCACGGCTAGTTTCCCAAGTAGCCAATATGGCTGCCAATATGCCTAAGTTTGCGGCTCATCAAGAAGCATCACTGGCTAAATTAAGTAAACATGGCTTTTTGAGCCGGATCGATTGGGATCCAATTGTTTCAAAAGTTCAGTCATCTTACACTGGGTATCTGCGTGGCTTTTTGAATAATCTCTCGAAGAGTACGGGAAGCATTATTTCGATGGCAGCGAGCGTGGTTATCACCTTGATTACGGCTCCCATCATTCTTTTTTACATGTTAAAAGATGGTGACAAGTTGTTGCCAAGTATTGAACATCTTTTTCCAACACTGTCCAAGGAACATCGAAAAACTTCCGAAATGTTGTTGAAAAAAATGAACCAGACGTTATCACACTATATTGGGGGGCAAGTGATTGAATGCCTCTTTGTCGGCACCTTTACCTCGATTGGTTACTTATTAATCGGTCAGAAGTATGCCTTGTTGCTCGGAGTTTTTGCAGGTTTTTGTAACTTAGTTCCTTATGTTGGACCATATTTGGGGATTGTTCCGGCCCTACTAGTGGCGATTACGGTTAGTCCGATGCAAGCGGTTTGGACGATTGTGATAGTAATTATTGTGCAGCAAGTCGACGGGAATCTTGTTTATCCGAACGTGATTGGGAAAACGCTTAAAATTCATCCGCTAACCATCATTATCATCTTGTTAGCAGCGGGTAACATTGCCGGATTGTTGGGGATGATCTTGGCAATTCCAATCTATGCAATTGTGAAGGTTGTCGTGGAATTTGGCTATAATTTATGGTTAGTGCAGCACGATCAAAAGCCCCTTGATAATTAATAAACTAAAAATCCGGGCTTAGCCGGATTTTTTTAAACAGTACATCAGCATTAGGAGGAAAAGATGAATAAGCATGGATTACAAGCGGCAGTTGCGAAACGACGAACGTTTGCAATTATTTCGCACCCCGATGCCGGGAAAACCACGATTACCGAACAATTGTTGCTGTTTGGTGGCATTGTAAGAGAAGCTGGGACGGTGAAAGCGCGAAAAAGTGGCAACTTTGCTAAGTCTGATTGGATGGAAATCGAACAAAAACGTGGAATTTCGGTGACTAGTTCGGTGATGCAGTTTGACTACGATGATAAGCGTATTAACATTCTCGATACCCCAGGTCACGAGGATTTTTCTGAAGATACTTATCGAACGTTAATGGCAGTTGATTCTGCAGTCATGGTGATTGACGCTGCAAAGGGGATTGAACCGCAGACGAAGAAACTATTTCAGATTTGTAAAATGCGGGGCATTCCGATTTTTACGTTTATGAATAAATTGGATCGAGATAGTCGCGCTCCCATGGAATTAGTTGCGCAACTAGAAGAAGTTTTAGGGATTGAAGCCTATCCGATGAATTGGCCAATCGGCTCCGGTCGAATTTTTCGTGGCCTGTATGATCGTTATAATCACCGCGTTGAAGTTTTTCAACCGGCAACCGCCGGTCGGGTTTTTAAAAAGTTGACCCCCGACGGTCAGCTAGAAAATGATGACGAATTAGCCTCGGATGAGATTTATCAAGAAGCAAAAGAAGAGATGGATTTAATTTCTGAGGCAGGGAATCAATTTGATGCACAAAAGATTGCTCAGGGGCAACAAACCCCGGTTTTCTTTGGCTCGGCCCTGGTTAATTTTGGGGTTCAAACGTTTTTGGATGCCTATTTGGAAATGGCGCCGGCTCCTGGCCCCCACCAGACGACGACTGCAACGGAGATAGAACCAACTGCTGAGCAGTTTTCTGCTTTTATTTTTAAGATTCAAGCGAACATGAATCCGCATCATCGAGATCGGATTGCCTTTGCTCGGATTTGCTCAGGGGAATTTGTTAAGGGAATGGATGTAACCTTGAGTCGAACCGAAAAATCAGTGCGCCTATCGAACGTCACGGAATTTATGGCGAATACACGAGAAAATGTTGAATCAGCAGTTGCTGGTGACATCATTGGACTTTACGATACTGGTAATTTTCAGATTGGTGATACGATTCATACTGGCAAAGCAGCGCTAGCCTACCCCAAATTGCCACAGTTTACCCCCGAATTGTTCATGCGCGTTTCTCCTAAAAATGTTATGAAGCAAAAGTCATTTCATAAGGGAATTCAACAACTAGTTCAAGAAGGGGCGATTCAACTGTATACTACGTATCTGACTAATCAGTACATTCTAGGTGCGGTTGGTCAATTGCAATTCGAAGTTTTTAAATTTAGAATGAAAAACGAATATAACTCCGATGTTTTGCTAGAACCCTTAGGACACAAAACTGCTCGGTGGATTGATCCAGAACAGTTGGATGAAAAAATGTCTTCAGCACGTAATATTTTAGTAAAGGATCGTAACGGAGCACCCTTATTTCTGTTTGAAAACAAATTTGCGGAACGCTGGTTTCAGGATAAGTATCCCGATGTCCAACTGACCTCTAAATTATAGGAGGAAATCAATGAAACCTTTATCAGCTTGTACTAGTGTGATGGTGGGTAAGGATGCCAGTATTGACGGATCAACAATGATTGCTCGAAATGATGATACCTTCCTACCGTTGACTCCCCAGAGATTTGTTGTTCATCCAGCGTATCAGGATGAAACGAGACAATGGATTTCTAATCAAAATGGCTTTCGGCTAACGCTGCCACGAACAGGGATGCGATATTCAGCAACGCCAAATGCTGATGATGCCAACGAAGGGGTGTACGCCGAAAGTGGATTTAATGAAGTTGACGTTGCGATGAGTGCGACAGAAAGTGTTTATGGGAATCCGGCCACGTTGGCTTATGATCCATGGGTTCCGGCTGGGCTTGCGGAGGATTCGCTACCGTCAGTGGTTTTACCGTACATTCATAGTAGTCGTGAAGGAGTAGAGTATCTTGGTCAACTGATTAAACAGTATGGTTCTCCGGAAGGTAACGGAGTAATGTTTAGTGATCATGATGAAATCTGGTACATGGAAATTGTCACTGGGCATCACTGGGTGGCTGCACGGATTCCAGACGATGCTTACGTGGTAGTTGCAAATCAAGTTGCCATTCAAACGGTTGATTTCTCCGATCCTCAAAATTTTATGTGGTCAGCTGGGTTGCAGGAATTTGTGGAGCAGCATCATTTGAATCCAAACCGTACGGGATTTAATTTCAGAAAAATCTTTGGGACCAGCAATGAAAAAGATCGTAATTATAATACCCCGAGGGTCTGGTATGGGCAGCGTTACTTGACGCCGTCTTTAATTCAGAGCCCAACTTCAGCAGACATGCCCTTTGTCCTTCGCGCAGATCGCAAAATCGGAGTTGAAGATGTCCAGTTTATTTTGAGTTCCCATTATAATGAGACGGAATTTGACCCACTTGCTCACGGTCAAGGAGCAACCAAAACTAAATATCGACCAATTGCAATGAACCGGACACAGAACTCCCACGTATTACAACTGAAAAATGATGGAGTAAGCACGAGTTCTGCAATAATGTGGCTGAATTTTGGGATTCCAACTTTTAGTCCCTATGTTCCATTTTTTGGAAATGTTCAAAATACGGCACCTAGTTACGCCGAAACGCCGTTGGAGATGGATGACATTAGTGCTTATTGGATGTATCGCAAGCTATCCATGCTAGTAGAATCTCATTATGCTGATTTTATTCAGTTGGATCGTGATTTTAAAACTGCAATGATGCAAATGTTTATTGAACATGTGGCAAAGACAAGAGCACATGCGGATCAGCTACCTTCCAAGCAAGTTTCTGCCTATCTGGAGCAACAAAACCAACGCTTGGTGGACATCATGGAACAACGGGTGCATAGTTTTATGAACCAATTAATGTCAAAGGGACTGACTTTGTCAAAATTAACTTATAACATGGATAAAAATTTGTGATAAAAAACTCCGAATCTCATAGGATTCGGAGTTTTTTTAGGTTAGGGTTGATCACGGAATGGATACGGATGCCCTTCATGGCGAATGACATGGGCACTGTGTTCATATGTCGTCTCAATCATCGTAATGACGTGGGGATCGCGCAAGCTGTACAAGAGATTTTTACCCCTACGCGTCGAAGCAATCAGCTGATGATGTTTTAGTTGGGCAAGCTGGTGGGAAACATTTGACTGCTTTAGATGTAAAGCACTGACTAATTCTGATACGGTTTGAGGTTGTTTTTCCAACAACAGTAGGATATTTAAACGGGTCTCATTACCCAATAATTTAAAGATCGCACTAGTTTCCATGATTGCTTGAGAATCGATTGAAATCACCTTCTTAAATGGATATGATCCAGTGCCAAGCCTGAGCTACGAAACCACTTTCAAAAAGGACGTAACATCCAATTGTAAAATAGCAAACTCGCATCAGGACGTTGCCATAGCGCTGTAATCCGCTTTGAATGATATTTTGTTGTTCGATTAATTTCAATAGTAGCACGATGATCACCAGCAGTATACTAAAATATCCAATCGTTGCAAGAAAACCGGGAAGTGACATTCCGATTAGAACGGGGACAAAAATGGCTAGATTACACCCGGCACAAACTGACCAGTAAGTCAACATAACGGCCAACACTGGGGCGGCTTTTTCCAAGGATGGTTGGTCGGGTTCATCAGGTTTAAGGGCGAGATAAATCGGTAAGAAACCAAGCAGACCTAAAAGATACTCTGGCAACCAGGTACTTAGCACTTTTCCAACTACAAAACTGATGATTAGTAGGGTCATAAGACCAAGCCAGTAACCGATTAGTACCGTTGCAAGCGACTGGCGATGTAATAAAAATATCAACATAACGAAAAAATCGAGATTGACGGCTACAAAGGTGAGAGTTAAAAGTCCAATATTCATGAAGAGCTCCTTGTTTAAATATTAATATAATTTCATATGAAAAATATATAATATGTAACGCAGAAAAGCAAATAAAAAAATCGCCCGGATGCGGACGATTATTGTGAAAGGCTTGGCTGACTAGTCAGCCGACTGGTTGCAGATTTTTTGATCCATTCAGCTCCACCCAAGAATAACCAGGTTGTCTCGGTAGTCTGAACTTCTTTGAAGACTTTCCAAACTGATCCTCGAGGTAGTCGAATTGGGTGGGGTTGATGTTGCTCTGGTTCTGGATAGATGGAGGTAGTGGTTGTAATTGTAACGAGATAATTAACTGGTTGAACTAGTTGCCAGTTTGTGCGCCGATAATAACAAACGATGGTTTGCGATTGTTTTGAAAAGCGTCCGCGCAATTTTCCAGCCCATAGATAGAGTCGATAGTCAGCAATAGCCGGGGCGGTAAGATAATATTCGGTATCAATTGGTCCAACGGCAAAAGTCGGAATCTTCAATAAGTGATGATCATCAAAGTCAAAACAATAGATCAACACGGCTTTTCCGGTTTGTTTGCGATAGTGAAGGGTGACTACTTGGCTAGTTTGGACTACGTGAGAGGTAATCCCGGTCATGGCATTGAAATAATAGTTTGGAATTTCTGGAATCGTAATTTGCAAGCGCTGACCAAGTTCACTGACGAAAATATCTGGTTGCTGGAGCGGACGATGTTGCTCATCATGATAGTTAATGAAAATGCGTGCCTTTTTTGTGGGCGGTTCAATAAAAGCAGTTTCCGGTACTACTGTGCCTACTGGCTTGGACACGGTAGGTGTCGGTTTTTCTGGGACCGCCAAGTTGGTTTGTGGCAGGACAGGGCGCTTGCTTAATGATGTTAGTCGAGCAGTTCGTGCTTGACGTCGTTTGCGCCAGCGCTGGCGGATGCGCTTAAACAAGATAATAACCTCCAATCGGGACCTAAGACTTAGTCTTATGATACCAAAAAAGTCAGAATCATAACAATTCTGACTTTAAGCTAATCATGGTCAATTAACGAGCACTAACGGTAATTTGCTGATCAGCATTTAATTTTGCTTTTAAAGCTTTAGTTTCAGGATGCTCGAGTAGATAACTAGCGGTTCGATCTTCCAGCTGTTCCTGGATGACCCGACGGAGCGGACGGGCTCCCATAGCGGGATCATAGCCGAGGTTTACTAATTTATTTCGGACCGCAGGGTCGACCTCTAAAGAAAGATGATGGTCAGCTAGCGTATCATTAACATCGGTAATCATTAACTCTACGATTCGTTGTAAATCAGGTTTGGTAAGTGATTTAAATTCGACGATACCATCAAAGCGGTTAAGAAATTCTGGTTTGAAATAAGCCCCGAGTTTGTTAAGAACCGAGTGCGTTTGCCCTTGTGCAGCTGCCCCGAAACCAACGTTACCGCCAACGGTTGTTCCAGCGTTACTGGTCATAATAATAACGGTGTCTTTAAATGAAACCGTCCGTCCCTGTGAATCAGTTAGGCGACCATCGTCTAGCACTTGCAGGAACGTATGCAAAACATCCGGATGAGCTTTTTCCACTTCATCTAATAGAATCAAACTATAGGGATGCCTGCGAACTTTTTCGGTCAGCTGACCAGCTTCATCATAGCCAACATAACCTGGTGCAGCTCCAATTAGTTTGGCAACGGATTGGGGTTCGCGATATTCTGACATGTCAAAGCGAATCAAGGCATCTTTTGAACCAAACAGTTGATTAGCCAATTGTTTAGCTAACTCAGTTTTGCCTACTCCGGTTGGTCCAACAAAGAGGAACGAACCAATTGGGCGCCCACTTTTGTTGAAGCCGAGTCGATTCCTTTGGATGGCCTTGGTAACCTGCTGAACTGCTTCCGGTTGACCAATGACGTGTTGCTCAAGCTGGGGAGCGAGTTCTTTTAATTGTTGCTTTTCCTGCTCTTCGAGCGTACCTACTGGAATGTCAGTCATTTCTTCAATGACCTGCTGCATATCTTTTTCAGTAATGGTGTTATTTTGATTGCTGGTCTGGGTGCCGTGCTGGCGTTGTCGTTCGAGCTGTTTGACTCGATCACGAAAGTACGCAGCTGTTTCGTAGTCTTCTTTATTGAGAGCAGCTTCTTTCTCTTTCTCAGTTTTGGCAATATCTTGTTCAATGGCATGGGGGTCAACGATGTTTAAAGTGAGATTTTTTCTTGAACCAGTTTCATCCATTAAGTCGATTGCTTTATCAGGCAGAAAACGATCATTGATGTACCGCTGTGAGAGACTAACTGCTGCCTTTAAGGCGCCATCAGTGTAGTGTACCATGTGAAAATCTTCGTATTTTTTCTGTAATCCCTGCAGGATTTTGAACGTTTGTTCCGCTGATGGTTCATTAACCATGATTGGTTGGAAGCGCCGAGCAAGGGCGGCATCCTTTTCAATATTACGGTATTCCTTGAGCGTAGTTGAACCGATTAGTTGGAAGTCACCTCGTGCGAGAGAAGGCTTGAGCACGTTGCCAGCATCGAGACCACCTTCCGCATTCCCGGCCCCCATGATTTCATGCAACTCATCAATGAAGAGAATCAAGTTTGAATCAGCTTTAACTTCTTTGATTAACTGTTGCATCTTTTTTTCAAATTGACCACGAATCCCAGTTCCTTGAATTAAAGAAACCATATCAATCTGGATGATCCGCTTATTGCGTAATTTCTGTGGAACCGTTCCGTCGGCAATTTTTTGGGCTAATCCTTCGACAATGGCCGTTTTTCCGACCCCCGCCTCCCCAATTAAGACCGGATTATTTTTTGATCGGCGGTTTAAAACCTCAATTGCGCGAGCAGTTTGCTGATCACGTCCAATGACGGGATCAAGTTTACCAGCGCGCGCCAACCGCGTTAAATCAGTTCCATAAGTTTTTAAAATTCCGTTATTGTTATGATTGTGATTGCCCTTAGCAGCCGCTTGTGAACCACTTCCTTCGTTCATGCGGGCTCCTTGTATGGATCGTAGGAAATCATCGAGATTTCCAAAGCCGTATGCACCTTGTTCTTCCATAATGAAACCTCCTAAGTTGAATCAAGTCATCTGACCTTTCTTGACTTTCAACTATTTTACTACCGGTTGTTTGAAACAACAAGCAATTTGCTTTGCGACCAGCAGGACGATTAAAATTATGGTAAGATGGAGCTGTTGTTAAGGAGGGATGAGACATGGTGCTGACCAAAGCCGACTTTACAAAACGCTTAGATGAATTACGAACTGGTGAATTGGACTCACTTACGGTCACACCAGACCAGTTTTTTTACTTTCAACAAGCCTTCATGGATTATGAAACCCGTAAGCGAATTGTTGGCGAAGCTGCTACAGACGGGGTTGTCGTTTATCATTATGCGACTGATAATTAACGATTTTTAAAGGGATCCTTGTTTTAAAAGCTTGTATTTTATGGTAGTTATTGGTAATCTTAAAGTATCAAAGGTTAATAAAGGGGTGCGTTTATTATGGAAAAACGTCAATTTAAAATTACTGCTGAAACCGGTATCCATGCTCGTCCTGCTACTTTTTTAGTTCAAACTGCCAGTAAGTTTGATGCGAACATTACGCTAGATTACGAAGAAAAAACAGTTAATTTAAAGTCAATTATGGGTGTGATGTCTCTCGGAGTTGGACAAGGCGCAGTTGTTACCATTGCTGCTGATGGTGATAATGCGGACGAAGCTCTAGATGCGATTGCTAAAACCATGAAAGAAGAAGGCTTAATTGAATAGTACTTCTGATGATGTGAGAGTTGCTTCGGCAACTCTTTTTATTTAGTTCATGATTTGCAAAGCTAGTAGGAAACCAATATAATTGTTTTATTATGCTGGTTCTTGAAAGGATGAACTTCACTTGAAAATCGGGTTATTTACAGATACATATTTTCCGCAAGTCAGTGGAGTAGCAACTTCGATTAAAACCCTGCGCGATGAGCTCGAACGACGGGGGAATCAGGTTTATATTTTTACGACGACCGATCCCCATGCGACTGATGATGAAAGTGATGGCGTCTATCGCTTTTCTAGCATCCCGTTTATTTCATTTACAGAGAGACGGATTGCAATTCGTGGTTTGTTTCAGGCAACCCAGATCGCTAGAAAACTCGACTTGGATTTAGTACACACACAGACGGAATTTTCGATGGGTATGATTGGTAAATTTGTGGCAAAAAATTTAAATATTAGTTGTGTGCATACTTACCACACCATGTATGAAGATTATCTTCATTACGTGGCTAATGGTCGGCTTTTGAAACCAATCCACGTTAAAGAGGGAACGTTGGCGTTTTGTCATCATTTGGATGGAATTGTGGCCCCCAGCAAACGGGTCTTAGATAAGCTGACTGACTACGGGGTAAAGAGTCCGATTCGAATTATTCCTACGGGGATTAATTTACGACAATACCATGAGCAGGCAACGAAAGATGTGCGCGCTGAACTACATCTTTTACCAAATACGCCAGTGTTATTGTCCCTGAGCAGACTTGCGTATGAAAAAAATTTAGGAGCCTTGATTGCCTTGATGCCGGCAATCTTGCGACAAGTTCCTACAGCAGTCTTAGTAATTGTGGGTGAGGGACCTGCTGAGGCTGATTTACATGAGCAGGTGCGACAACTGCAGTTACAAGACCATGTTCGATTTACAGGAGAGGTAGTCAATGAACGAGTTAATGATTACTATCGGATGGCCAATGTATTTGTGTCAACTTCGAAGTCGGAATCGCAAGGGTTAACTTACATTGAAGCAATGGCAGCTGACACCAAAGTGGTGGTTGCCAAAAGCCCCTATGCGGATGATTTAATCAGCGACGCTTCGCTCGGAAGGACGGTATCCAGTGATGCCGAATTCGTTAGGACCGTTGTTGACTATCTTTGTCACGCTGATCATTATCCAGACAAGCCCGAGTTACGCCAACACAAACTTCACGACATCTCTGCCACGTATTTTATTGATCAGATTGAGGCCTTCTATCAAGATGTCATTAATCGTTACCAGGCGTATGACGAAGACGAGGAGTAGCCATGCTTAAAATCAACATGTTTTCAACGGCCACTAAAGTAAAGGGACAGGGAGTTGGAAGTGCTTATTTAGAGCTCATGCAGTTGTTGAAAACGAACTTCCCAACGGAATTCGAAGTACGAGTTAACCACTATCAGGCTTCAGATATTAGTCATTATCACACGATTAACCCGACTTTTTACTTATCAACATTTATGAAAAATCGTGGTCGAAAAATTGGATATGTCCATTTTTTGCCAGAAACCCTCCGGGGAAGTTTGAAATTGCCGACGCCGATTCGGCAGCTAGTTGATCGCTATGTAATTGCTTTTTACCGACGGATGGATCAAATTGTAGTAGTAAATCCGACTTTTATTCCTAAACTAGCGCGGTATGGAATTCCCAAAGAGCGAATCAAGTATATTCCAAACTTCGTTAGTCGAACTGAATTTTATCCAGCCGCGCCGGACGAGAAAACGGATTTGCGGCGTAAACATGGATATGCTAGCCATGCTTTTACCGTGATCTGTACGGGGCAAGTGCAAACTAGAAAAGGTGTTTTGGACTTTGCCAAGTTGGCAAGAGACAATCCCGACTACCAGTTTATCTGGGTCGGAGGCTTTTCTTTTGGTCCGATGACGGCTGGCTATCACGAGCTAAGCCAATTGGTTGAAAATCCGCCCGCTAACTTGAGCTTTCCGGGAATTTTAGATCGGGCACAGCTCCGTGAATATTACCAATTAGCGGATGTGTTTTTATTGCCATCTTATAATGAATTGTTTCCCATGTCGGTCTTAGAAGCCTATGCGTGCGGATTGCCGGTAGTTTTACGTGATTTAGAGCTATATCGCGAGATTTTAGCCGGAAACTATTTGGCGGCTAAAGATGTAGTGGCAATGGGAACTCAGCTCCATCGGCTGGCCAGTGATGATTCCCAGTACCAAGCTGCTTGTCAGCGGGCGCGGGTGGTTTCTGATGAATACTCTGAAGCCCACTTAGCCCAAATCTGGCACGATTTTTATTGTCAACAAGCTGCGCTGAGTACCTCAAGAAAGGACCACACATGACGAGAAGAAACTTTTTTTCATTAATAATTATGTTGGGGCTCGGTTTGTTAATTTCATGGTATGCCGTGCGTGACATTAAATTCGATGTTCTAATTAATGATTTGGCCTCGATTAATCTCTGGTGGCTTTTAGTGGCGGTCGGCTGCATTCTATTGTATTTTGGTTTAGAAGCAGTAGTGACGCATATGCTGGTTGCGAGTAGCACACCAGACTTTTCCTTTCGGGATGCACTGCGGGTTCCTCTGGTAGAGCAACTATTTAACGGGATTACTCCGTTTTCTTCTGGTGGACAACCAGCTCAGGTAGTAGTGTTATTGCAGTCGGGAGTCGACGGAGGACGGGCCACGTCAGCGCTCTTGATGAAGTTTGTGGTGTATCAGGCTATGATTGTTTTGAATTTCATCGTTAGTCTAGTCATTGGCTTTAATTATTTGGTTGATAAGGTTCACACTCTGGCGATTTTTGTGGTATTTGGTTTTTTAATTCACTTGGTAGTGATTGTTGGTTTGCTGATGGTGATGTACTGGCATTCATTTACTAAAAAATTAGTCAATGTTTGTATCAAACCGTTACGCTGGTTTGTGACCGCAGAAAAATTCTCGCAGTGGCAGATCACCATCAATCAAAAAATTGATACATTTTACTATGAAAGTGTTAGAATCGGGCACCAGTGGAAATTGATGTTAAAAGTTTTTGTGGTAACATTTTTTCAATTGTTCTTTTATTACTTGATTCCATATTTTATTATGCGGTCGTTAGGATACTCACAGGCCAACGTTGTGATGGTAACTAGTTTGGACGTGCTGATCTTTTTAGTAATTTCCATGTTTCCGATTCCTGGGGGCGCAGGCGGTGCTGAGTATAGTTTTGAAATGCTATTTCGCAGTTATATTACCAGTAGTAGTAAGCTGGCGGTAGCAATGATTTTATGGCGAATTTTAACTTACTATCTGGGTTTGATCCTTGGAACGGTAGCGTTAGTGATGCGTCCTAGTCGACGATTACAACAACAAAAAGAACCATGATGATTTTGGAGGAAGCAGGAATGGCGGGTTTTTTTAAGCGAATTCGAGCTGGATTGAATACGACAATAGGTTTTTATCTCCTGGTTGTCGTTCTTTTTTGGTTAAAAACATATTTGACGTATCGAACTGATTTTACACTGGGGGTTAGTGGGGGAATGCAGCAGTTTTTACTGCTGGTTAATCCTATTCCGTCCGCCCTTTTGTTATTTGGAATTGCCCTTTACTTTCGAGGTAAACTAGCCTATTGGTTGATGCTGATTATTGATTTTTTGCAGTCAACTTGGATTTTTGCGAATATTTTATACTATCGCGAATTTTCGGATTTTCTCTCACTGGGGATTATTAAAGGAACTGGAAATGTTCAAAATAATTTAGGGAAAAGTTTCTTAGAAATTCTACGACCGGGCGATTTTATTGTTTATCTTGACATTGTGATTTTGATTTTATTGTTGTTATTCAAAGTCATTAAGATTGATAAGCGTCCGTTTAAATTTCGTTATGCCTTTAGCATTACCATCCTTTCATTTTTACTGATGTTTGCTGAATACAGTGCTGCTAATGCAAACCGTTCCGGATTGCTAACGCGGACCTTTGATAATAACTACATTGTTAAATATCTGGGATTAAATGAGTATGCAGCTTTTAATGTGTATCAAACACAGAAAGAGAGTTCGACTCGGAGTAAAGCTAAGGCCGCCGATCTAAAAAGCGTCCAGAGCTTTATTAAAAAGAACCAGGTATCCCCCAATGTTAGCTACTTTGGTAAAGAAAAGGGTAAAAACGTTTTTATTATTCATTTAGAAAGTTTTCAGCAGTTTCTAATTGATTATAAAGTTGATGGGAAAGAAGTTACTCCTAATATTAATAAGTTTTATCATAATCAGCATACCATTGCGTTTGATAATTTTTATCATCAAGTTGCACAGGGAAAAACATCTGATGCTGAGATGATGTTAGAAAATTCTTTGTACGGGTTACCTCAGGGCTCTGCAATGGTTAGCTACGGGAGTTCGAATACCTTTCAGGCAGCTCCTTCGCTTCTGCACCAAGCTGGTGGCTATACCTCAGCTGCCTTCCATGGGGATGTTCCAACATTCTGGAATCGTAATAACACCTATAAATCATGGGGCTATGATTACTTCTTTAGCGATTCTTATTATAAAAACAAACCAAACTACAACGTTGGCTATGGGATGAAGGACAAGATCTTTTTTGACCAAACCATTCCATACTTACAACAACTGCCCCAACCATTCTATGCCAAGATGATTACTCTTACCAATCACTATCCGTATGAACTTGATAAAGCCAACACGGATTTTCCGGCAACGCAAACTGGCGACAGTACGGTGGATCCCTATGTGCAGACAGCGCACTATTTAGATCAGGCATTTGGAGAATTTCAACAATATTTGGAAAAATCAGGTCTGGCTAAAAACAGTGTTGTGGTTTTATATGGAGATCATTACGGGATCTCTAATAACCATCGCCCAGCAATTGCGAAGTTATTAGGGAAGAAGAGTGTTAATAAATATGATTTGGCTCAATTTCAAAAAGTCCCATTCATGATCAATGGTAGCAATCTGGATGGTCATATTGACCATATTTATGGTGGTGAAATTGATGTACTACCAACCTTGTTGCACCTACTGGGGATTAAAAACGATAATACAATTCAATTTGGTCATGATCTTTTGAGTAGTGAGAATCGACAAATTGTGCCGTTTCGAAATGGGGACTTTGTTTCTAGTCAGTTTGTTAAGTCTGGTAACACCATCTATGATTCCAGCACGGGTAAAGAGCTAGATTTAGATAATCGCCAAAAGAAATTACTTGATGAACAGCAGCGGTTTGTAAACGACAGTCTCTCAAACTCTGATAAAGTTGTTTATGGGGATTTATTACGTTTTCATAAGCTAAAAGGGTATCAGAACGTTAATAAAAAAGACTACGATTACACGAAAAAGCATGCACTTAAGCAATTACAACAAAGTGATCGAAAACATCAAACTAGTTTAGTAGATCAAAATGGTGGTAAATCAACTGTTCCGGACTTTAAAACGAATGCGCCAGAGCTAAAGTAATGATTTAGTTATTGAGAGGGACTTGTAGAAATGCGATAAGCATTTTTATAAGTCCCTTTTTTGTTAGAAGTTTTAATAAATTGCTTGACGAACTAGGTTAGACTTGCTAATATTAGTTCTGCTGCTTGCGATAGATTGTCTTATCCAGTGGCGGAACAATGAAATTAGTTGTTGACACCTTAAAAATTTCATTGTATACTAATAAAGTTGTCAAGCGATTGAT
>NZ_ALXG01000041.1:0-20049 GCF_000512295.1 Fructilactobacillus florum 8D | reverse complement strand
CCCCCCCCCCGAAATTTTGGCGGTCTGGCGGGTCTTCTGGCGCAAAACGTCTAGTAATTTCCAGTAGACCGCTTGATAAATATAGTTCATCATTTTGGGATGATTTTCCCGCTCATGGGGGTACTTTTGATAGGCGCAGATAAATGCTAAACGACCTTCCTGAGCTAAATCATCATACTGTTGCTGAAATGGTCTAATGTTGAGCCGTTTTAAAACTCCATAAATGATAACTTCATGGTCATCCAGTAACATAAATTGAAATGCTTGGCGTGCTGTTGGTTCCAAATAAAAAAACTCCCATCACATAGATTGTGATAAGAGATACGGATAAAAGCCAGCTTTTATTTGGTGAAAAAGTAGGTCAAAATAATTTAAATAAAGATGAAATCGACTGAAGAACCTATTATTATCGATAATAAATTTACTCTAAAAAAGCAAAAGTTCTACTACATCAATGAATTCGATTTATTCGATCTAATATTTAAATTTTTATTCTACAATTCACTATTAACGGATTTTTAGCCGTGATTCCCCGGATGTGAAACCATCTCATTTGTAACAGTAATGGAATCATACATAATAAATCCTTCATACCGTGTCAGTATTAATACAAATAATTCATTTAATAATTAATCTAGATAAATATATGGCTTCTATAATTTATATACGATGAAAAGACTAATTTTCATTATTTTTTCGAGATAGCCATCGAATTTTAAATTGACATGTAAAAATACCAAAGTTTAATTTAAATTTGAAATCCAATTTTTTATTAATTTTTTTGTCTGGTTTATGCATCAGATCCTCTTATCTTTTCACAAAGAATGTTATTTTTAAAAACAAGCGTAAGTTCTTATAATTTATATAAATAACGTCAAACAAATGCTTAAACTCATTGGCAGCGATGGATTTATTTATAGATTTAAATATCAATCCAACTTTAGTTTGCTCACAAAAATCAGGAATTTTTATAGATAAATTAAGGACTTTATTTTTTGAAATATTATATCTTGAAATACCTTGAGCTAATTTCACTATGTTATTCCTAAAATATTCAGATCTAAATGAATTGGCCAAAAAATAGTTATCAATATTAATATTAGTTCTAAATCCAAAGGAAAAGCTATTTAAATATAAGTTTTCATGTTTGAAATTTAATACTGATGACATACCAACCTCATTTGGAGTTTCAGATGAAATAGTAAAAAAAGCGTCACCAATATTTACCTTGTTTTGTTTTTCTGAACTATTGATTAATACTTTTTCCATTTGTGATTCAGATATCATTTCATTATCAAAAATATTTTTATAAGTGATAAATTTACTATTTCCTATACCAAAGTCATCTTTTGTTTTTCCTGATAATCCACTGTAACTTTCACCAAAATTTTTAAGCTTACGCTGCTCCCAAGTATTGGCAAGTGTAAAAGGCATGTTATTACGCTGTACTTTGGGAGCAGCGTAAGCTTGGTGATATTTGTAAAGTTCAAGGAGGAGGGACGCCTAGTTCACAATCAAGTAGATACTGGGACGGGGATATAAATTGGTTTACACCGACAGAAGTTTTTAATAATGGCTTTTTGAATAGAAGTAAACGCAGAATAACTTCTATTGGGTTGAAAAATAGCTCTGCAAAATTGATGACATCTGGAACAGTCCTAATGACGTCTAGAGCCGGTGTTGGTGATATGGCCATTTTAAGTGAGCCGTCTGCAACCAATCAGGGATTTCAGTCATTAATCCCAAATAAAGGAATTTTTTCGTATTTTTTATATTCAATGCATGATGAAATAAGTAAAGAAGCTAATAGGTTAGCCTCCGGATCTACTTTTACTGAAATTTCAAATAAGCAAGTAAATAAAATAAATGTCTTTATACCAATCGCTGCCAACGAACGTAAGTTAATAGCTAATTTTTTTAAATATTATGATTTTTACATCGCTGCCAATGCGCGTGACCAAAAAAGAGCATTCAAAATATTGAATGCTCAATCCATACGCTTATTTAAACCAGACTAGCAAGATGTTTCATCACTTTATCATTATCTTGATTCTCCAATTCTTGAATAATATGCAGATAAGTATGCTCGGTTGTAGTCATATTAGAATGCCCCAAACGCCTTGCTACAGAGGCAATACTGACACCTGCATATAGTAATAATGACGCATGCGTATGACGTAATCCATGGACAGAAATCACTTTAATTCCTGCTTTTTTACAAAGTCGTTCTAAATAATGATTCACCGTATCATTATAAATTTTCCCATTCACGAACACTGGTTCGTCTTTTGGTAGATTTTTTGTTAGTTGTGAGAACTGAATTACCGTTTGCCAGTCCAAAGGCACCTTCCGAACCGAAGACTTATTCTTTGTAGGAGCGAACCCCATTTGGTGACTCTTATAATCCCAAGTTTTATTAATGGTTAGTACCTGATGAGTGAAATCAAAATCTTGTGGAGTTACTCCCAATGCTTCTGCAAATCGCAATCCTGTTTTAGCTACCAACAAAATAAAATAATCCCAACTAACATTGTCATCTAGGTTAAGCTCATTTAGTAATCCCTGTAACTCGTACTGATGTAAGTACTTTGTCTTATGTTGTCTTTGTTTAATCCCCTTAATGATTGCCTTTCTGGTCGGATCTTTGGTTAAGTACTCCTCTTCCAGAGCATCAATCAATGAACTCTTAAGGTGCCGATGAAAATCCATCGTTGTTTGGCGTTCGTGCGTTTCTGCATAATCATTTAACAATTGTTGATAGGTTAGCCTAGATAAATCTATCATCATTAGTTCCGGTGCCAGCATCACCAACTGCCGATGCGTCATTTGATACTTCTGATAAGTGACTTCACGAACTGCATCCTTTTTATACAATTTCATCCATTGATCAAAGTATTGGTGGAACTTCATTGCTTGTGCCATTAATAGCACCTCCATAAAAAAATAAGCCGGTATATACCGACTTATTTAGAATGACACACAAGTTACTGAACATCTAGTTAATTTCCCTCATCAACAGCGTAAGTAAAAAATTTGACAAAAATTTAAACAAACAAATTTTGCATCAAATATTTTTTAACTTTTTTCAGATTTTCGAGCTTACGTTCATTGGCAGCGAGTGATTCGTCAAAATACTTAATAAAAAAGCCTATTTTATTTTGCTCTATGCTTTTGGGTACAAAAATTTTTCCATTTTTATAATCAGAAAAATATATATGCGGAATTGTTGACCCAACAATATATTTTGATAAATTTATTTGACTTAATAAATAATATAGAAAATAAATGGAATTATTTTTGGTACTAAGATAACCCATTGTTGAGATTACAGATGATTTTTCTGGTCTAAGTTTTATTGAACCTACACCAGAACCATCTTTGATTATAGAAATATATTTATTCGTCATATCATATGTTTCTATGTTCCCGATTAATGCCGTCGCATCAAAAACTGGGTATTGACCATTCCCCATATTTGAAATTTTATTTGCAATTAATTTAGAAGATGAATAAGAAAAAACATCACCCAACTTACGCTGCTCCCAAGGGTCAGTGAACCCCTTGAAGCGCCAATTCTGAATAAAAATTCTTTGCATGAATAATTTCTTGAGACTTTTTAACTGTGAAAGCTTACGTTCATTGGCAGCGATTGATTTTTTGTTCTTTTTTAAAATATTTGAAATTAATCGCTGCTCTTGAACATCAGTTGACATACTTGTTGACTTTCTTTGCACGACTGAAATGTAGTGCCGATTATGCCCTATTGGTCGTATATTGGCGTTATTAAGTAATTCATATAAATAATAAATATCATTGTTATTTTTTGGAGTTAAAATTTTTATTGCAGATGATTTAACTAAATATGAAAAATCAACATAATGACTCTCCAGCGTAAAATCGTCAAATATTATTGATGGACCTTTATCATAAACATTTTTTTCATTTGAATACCCTAAAACAAAGGATTTGTTTGCCGTTAAAACAGGAGTACCCTTAATTAAATAATCTGTGTTTTTAACAATATATTTATCTGGTCTTTCATAATTAAAGACATCTTCAAACTTACGCTGCTCCCAAGGTTCCAAAAAGCCCTTAAACCGGATTTTAGGAGTCATTTTATCATTTTTCATTAAATAACCCCTTAATTTCATCAAGCTGCTGTTGAGCGACAGCATCTCCACCGACCAAATCATCCATTAACGAACTAATTTCACCGTTTAACTGTTTAATTTCGGTATCAGTTTCCTGCATGTCACTAACCAATTTATCAACATCAACGGGTGGCTCTGGTTCAAAAGTATCGACGTAGCGTGGAATATTAAGGTTATATTCATTTTCCTTGATTTCATCAAGATTTGCTACATGGGCATACTTATCAACATCTTTACGGTTTAGATAAGTATCAACAATTTTATTAATGTCTTCATTTCTTAATTTGTTGCTGTTTTTTTGTTTTTCAAATCCTTTCGATGCATCAATAAAAAGCACGTCATCTTCCATTCGATTTTTTTCTAATACCATGATAATCGTTGGGATTCCAGTATTGGTAAATATTTTAGGAGGGATACCGATCACAGCTGAAATATTATTCTCTTCCAGTAACTGTTTTCTAATTCTTCCTTCTGCTGCTCCACGGAACAAAACTCCGTGAGGTAAAACAATCGCCATTCTTCCATCTTGCTTCAAGTGATAAAGGCCATGTTGTAAAAAGGCAAAATCGGCTTTTGATTTAGGGGCAACTCCACTCTTAAATCGAGGATCATCTTCACGATTAGTATTATCCCATTTCAAAGAATATGGTGGATTTGCCATCACTGCATCAAACATCCGAGGATTATCAACCCCATCTGTAACACCATCCGGCCAATCAGAGCTTAGGGTGTCGGAATTGTGAATATGAATGTCGTTATACTCCACCCCGTGCATCATTAAGTTAATTCTGCCTAGGTTATACGTAGTCGTAATTACTTCTTGTCCATAATATTTGATGGCTCCACGAACTCCGTCATTTTTCATGTATGAAGCTGTCGTTAACAATAACGAACCTGAGCCCATCGCTGGATCATAAAGGCTATATTCTGGCATATCTTCGCGACCTGCTGTTAAAATACGAGCCATGATATCAGATACTTCATGCGGAGTATAAAATTCACCAGCTTTAGCTCCAGAATTAGCAGCAAACATTCCAATTAAATATTCGTATAGGTCTCCAAGCACGTCTGTATTTTCATCGATTTCAATCTTATCGATTAAACCAATCCAGTCCATCAAGGTCTTGGTTCTAGTTTGGGTATTGCTTCCCAGGCGATTAGAAGTTAAATCCATGTCATCAAAAATACCTTCAAATTCAGGCTTCGCATTAGGACTAACTCCCTGATTAAATCGAACAATTGCATCTGATACATTAGAAATATTAAACTGATCAGTATTAATTTTTTCTTGCCAGTCAGAAAACATATCTCCTGGTCTAATTACATAGCCAAGTTTATTTTGCATAAACCTAGTCGCCTTTTCTGGATTTTGCTGCCAAATGTTTTCCCAGGATTCTCCATGAAGCTGATTATTTAACCATGCTTGGGCTTTATTAGAAAGAAATTTGTAAAACATCAACCCAAAAATGTAATTTTTATATTCAGCAGGTTCAATCTTTCCCCTTGTTTCATTTAGAGTTTTCCAAATGAGACTCTTTTTTTCAGCTGTTAATACCATAATATTTATTATATTCCTTATTTATTATTTATTTTGTCAAAGTAATTCGTTACTGAATCTTCAAAATCGGCCGTTTGAAAGAAACCAATGTCTAATTTTTCCTCAATCTCTTGTAATTTTTGGCTTAACTCCGGATTATCATTTAATGATTTGCCGGGCGAATACAGTGCATATGCACTAATGATATCGTTGCCGTTGTAATTATGATCGGCAGCCCATTTATAAATCTTTAATTCTTGTTGGGCATTTCTAATAACTTTACGTGTTGACTGTAACGTTTCAGTATTAAAGTGTTCTTTATATTCCCCTCGTTCAATACCATCAAGCACCGCACCAATTTCTTCTCGGCTACTTTCGTCCATTGGCTTCACATGTTCCTCAACTGCTGTGCGATTTTGATTACTTTTTTCGTCCATATAGTTGTTTAACAATTCAACCAAGTGATCATAATCGATGATTTCATTTGCATACGACTCAATTGCAACTTTAATATTAGTCAAATCAATTTGTTTTTTAGCCGGTAACATTTCATTAACATCGTTCATTCTAGCCTGGAGAGAGTTAAACTGTTCCTCTGTTTTTATTTGTAAGGAAGTTGGTTGGTTTTTGTCATCCGTAACCTCACTCCCAATGCTGTATCCTTGCTGTACTAATCTTTGCACTTTAGAATTAACATCAGCAGCTGTCACGGCAAATTCAAACTTTTCTTTTTCGGAAGGTGGGGTTTGCGAAAAATCTTCCCCAGCTAATTCTTGTAATCGTTCAATTTGTGGTTGTAAGTCATTAATTTGCTTAGACATGCTAGGAGCTAAAATATCATCATCTAATAATTTCTTTTGTTCAGCTGTGTCTGGAACTTTACTAGCATCTTCAATCGTATCATTACCACCCTTGGTATAAATAATAAGGGCGTTTTTTACGTTTTCTTCCATTGCTGAACCTTTACGATAAAAACGTACTTTACCATGTGGTTTAGCATTCCTATCAATTGTTCGATTAGTTCTAGACATGGCCTGGATTAGTGGGCCTTCCTTCATCATTTTATCCATATAAATTATATTGATATATTTTGAATCAAAACCCGTCAAAAGCTGATCCGAAACAATAATTAAATCTAATCGGTCATCATCATTCCCGGTATTATAAGGTTTCTTACGAGAGATTCTCTTAGTTATATCATTTAAATATGCTCGTTCTGGATCATTATCTTCCAAAAAATTACGGGTCCCATACCGTTCGATATAATCTTCCATAGATTGCTTCAAAGCTGCTTGTAAATCAGAGTCTCCCACACCATTGTCGTCGCTTTTTGAATAAGTCATGCTTACTCTTAGTTCTGGAGCATCCTTTTTAAATAAATTATAGTATGCGACCACGGCTTGCTTACCAGAAACAGCTAACATACCTTGAAATTGGTTCGGTTTTCGAACGCCCATTTCAATGGGCCCACTGGAATTTGCAACCCAGTTGTTTTTAATATCGTTTACAACGGCTTTCCTAAAAGGTAAGCTCGTCAAAACCTCTTTTTCTAGCTCGTCATCAGAAACTTTTGTTTTTTTATCTGCTTCAATCTGTGATTCATAATAGGTCACATCAAAACCAAGCACATTCCCGTCTCCAATGGCATCCTTAATGGTGTAGCGATGTAGTCTGGGTCCAAAAATATCATAAGTAGAAATTTCCTTAGAAGTTTTGACTTCATTTATTTCATCACTATAAAAGTTAGGCGTCCCGGTAAAACCAAACCAGGTTGTTTTTGGCAGTGCCCTCTTTATCCGCTTAACCGCATCTCCACTAGCTGAACGGTGCGCCTCGTCCATTAAGATAACCATTCGATCATCAGAAGCTAACTTTCCCTCTTTGATTACTTTATCTAGACCTTGAATCGAAATTAAATAAATATGTGACTGACTATTTTTTCGTAAGCCTTTCTTTAGTTCCCGTCCATTAACCACCTTAATTCGATCCTCAAAGGTTTTATAAGCAAACGATTTAAAATTTTCTGCAGTTTGATTAACTAAATCCACCCGATCAACAATAAACAACACATTTTTCACTCGTGGCATTGAAGCTAAAAGTTGGGCGACCTTGAACGAAGTAACTGTTTTACCAGAACCTGTCGTATGCCAAATATAGCCTCCCTCTCTTTCAATCAGCCCATTATTATCCATTTCCTTCATTCGCTCTAAGATTTTCCGAGTTGCTTGAATCTGATATGAACGCATTACCATCAAATTGTCATTTGAAGCGTCTGGAATCATATTAACTGTAACTAAACGATGTAGTGCGGGGATTCCCATCACTCTATGAATAAATTTCATCGTATTAGTTACATCTTTACCATCATCATCACGCCAACCAAATACAAAATCCCGGTTATAAGATTCTATGTTCTTGGGTCTTGCAAAATAATGAGCAGAGTGTTGTGACAAAATAAATTGAACTTGTACAAAGGACATTAGTCCAGCATACATACCATCGCCATCATATTTTTGTAACTGTTCAAATGCACTCCATTGATTCTGTAATGACTCGTCTTTTTCTTCAATATGGCAGACTGGTAAACCATTAATTAATAATAAAATATCAACCCGCCGATTTTCACTTAAACTATAAGGTAAATTATTAAAAGTAATCTGGTTAACTACTTCATAGCGAGAATGCCCGCCAGCGACTTCATCACCATAAAAAATTTCTAATTCAATCTGACTGCCGTCATCACGATTTAACGGAATCGTGCCTACTCCACCAGCCCCAGCCAACATTAGTTGCGCATCATAAGGAGTTTTATTTTTCTTTAATTCTAGCTTGATTCTAGAAAATTCATCATCAGTTAATGATTTCCCCTTAAGCCGTTTATGATTATTTTGATTTAAAATGTCTCGCCAATGATCATATAAGTGCTTAATAGTTACACCTGAATAATCATCAAGATAATCCCAACCTTCATCCCTTAGTTTATCAATCACTGCCGCTTCAAACTTATTTTCTGCCATGATTCCATCCTTTGATATTATTAATCCAAACAAAAATAATTTATTAAATTTAATTATACCTTTTTTAAGGGACTCATTTCCCACGTGCTTGTAAACCTTGAATCCCGTTGTCATATGTCCATTGCTTAATTTTGGTCATATCATTAGTACGGTAAAAATCCGCAATTAATTTATTCCATTTGTCCCATTTACTTAAAGGAACATTAATTAGGCCGGCGCCGCCGTCTATCATAATTTTATTGGCACTTAGTATTGCCGTTCGTTTGTTGCCATCCCAGAATATTTGTTGGCGCATATTATGATACATGAGTGTCAATGCTTTATCGGTGGTAGTCATCCGTGAAGCTTCCAATGTTTTTTGCAAAAAATTCTGTTCTTGAAGCTCATCAATCAGCGGTGATTCAAAGAATTCTTCGTCGCCTAAATCAATCCCGCCTTGTCCCTGTCGTAATTCGCCGGGAACTAGTGCGTCTTCTGCCGCCACAATTTTATTGATTTGTTTTTCCATGGCTAATGTCAGTGGACCATCTTGGACTGTCACATATTGCCAACCACGCTTCAAATTAACAATCGTTAAAACATCCTCAATAGGAACTCCCGCTACGCTCATGCCATCCATGATAGTTTGTGTCTGTGGCAAGGTGGTATTAACACCTTCAAAACGGGAACTAGTGTACACAAGTTTTGTAAGATTTGTACGAGCAAACCGTTTATTCTCATCAGGTGTGAATTTGTATCTATTCGCGTAAGGTTGCGTTTCGGACATATTCGAACTCCTTAGCCAATTATTTGGTTTTCAATTAACTTCGGTCTTCTTAAGCTAGACCGAGATATACGTTTACTTATAAAGTATTAATTTGTTCCGCCCCACCACAGCGTAATAATTATATTTTTTTCAGATTTTTTAGCTTACACTCGTTAGCAGCGTAAGTCTTGTATTAAAAACATCATACAACAGTCCACCGTAATAAAAAAGGAGCTCCTTATCCAAGGCGCTCCCTTTAATCTATAGATTATTTCTTCATTGTTTTGTGCAGTTGATTACCCCGATAAAGATTATACCCAATTCCTAACACGTAAAATAGCGCTGCAAGCCATGGCAACCAGCGACCAATGCTATACATATTTTGCATGTCACTAAAACTCAAACCGTTTTGCCAAGCTTTCGTTGCGCTATCAATCGGATTGGTATAGACATAGATGGCAAAAACTACGCCTCCCAACAACATGATGACTCCAATTGTTTTCAGCATCGTCCCCGCCGTTTTCTCGCGATTAACTCCCTTCAACAAACCCCCAATCGAGGCTAGAATCCCATACTCAGTCAGCGTCCCCCCAAAGAAGTAATAATAGCCGGCCGTACTCAACGAACCGCTTTGAATCACGGTCAATAATTGATTAGATAGATTGCCAACCCGATTGCGTCCAATCGTATAGATTACCACTCCAATAATCAAAGCCAAGAGACCACTCCACAGCTCCAGATTGCCAGTAAAATCCGATTTTTTAAACCCATTTAGACGCTGGCGCCAGCCAGTTGCTGGGGTAGAGTTGGGCTGAAAGGTGATTGTCTCTTCATCATGCACCACTGCTGGTTTCTCACCAAGAATTCGCTTATGTAAATTCGTCTCCCATGTAAACCGCTTTTTACCAGTTAATAGTGGCGTCAGATACAGAAAAGCCACTAAAAGTAACAATAAAAATTTCTGGGAACCTGGTAAAACAATCATCAACAACCAAACTCCAAAGATCGTTAATCCACTATTACTAACAAATAACAATACTTGTTTTAAATGTGGCTTGGTTGGGATGATCTTCTCCCAAGAAGACTCTATGTGCATTTTCCTCATTAATTAGCCTCCCATCATAACACTACTCTAACTTAAATCTAACTGCTTCCTTATAAAAAAGCAATTTAAGTTTTACTGAACTTTGCTACCAAGGATTCCATTTAAACACTGATCATTAATTTTGTAACAAAAAGCTACTAAAAAAGCCCGCTAATTGCTAGCCAGCAATCTCGGACTTTTTGTTGTAAGCTTTTAATTTTTTAAGCGTCCCAATCCTCCTGTAGCTTTTCTGCCGCGGACGAAATTCGCATCCGGATAATTTGCTTCAAAACTAGGATAATCAAGGTCACAATTACTGCGGTGTACAAAATCGTAAAACCAGTGGCCCCTAACTGTAATCCCAATTGATGCCAGCCTCCACCTGCGAACAAACCGTTCGAGGTAACTGCTGCATTAATCGATTTGCTGGCAAAGAGCCCGGTCATTATGCTCCCAACAATCCCAGAGACTCCATGACAGCCAAAGGCGTCCAACGTATCATCAATCTTCAACAGTGGTTTAACCGTTGTAATGAAAAAGTAACTAACCAAGGTCGCCACCAAGCCAATCCAAAGCGCGGCTGCCACTGAAACAAATCCACATGCCGGTGTGATCGCCACCAAACCACAAATTGCTCCCGAGCAAACTCCAAATAACGTGGCATTTCGTTTCGTAAAGACATCGAGCACCATCCAAGTCAACATGGCCGTCGCAGTTGCCACCGTCGTTGTCAGCATGGCCTGCATCGCCACGCTATTCATGCTTAGTGCCGAGCCCGCATTAAATCCATACCAACCAACCCACAGCATCGCCGTTCCTAGTAAAACCCAACTCAAATTTTTAGGACTTCCCTTTTGTTGTACAAGCCGAGGTCCCAAAAAATAGGCCAAAATGAGGGCAGTCACTCCCGCATCGATATGAACAACCAGTCCCCCGGCAAAATCTAATGCTCCAAAACTCTGTAAAAAGCCTCCACCCCATACCAGATGAACCAGGGGATAATATACAAAAATGGACCAGAGTATCACAAATGAAATCAAAAATTTAAAATTCATGCGACCGACAATTGCTCCTACAAATAATGCTGGTGTGATAATCGCAAACATCATCTGAAATAACAAAAACGCCGCATTTGAAATTTTACCTCCAGCGGCCACCGAAGGCGCAGCTAAATTCAAATGATTCAGCATGAGATTATGAAAATCTCCGATTAAATTCCAATGATTCCCGGAAAAAGAAAGTGAGTAGCCCCCAATTACCCACAAAAGTACTGGAATGCTACACATGATAAAAACCGACATTAGAGTATTATTAATCTGCTTTTGTGGCACCATTCCCCCATAAAAAAATGCTAGTCCTGGTGTCATAAAAAAGACTAGCACTGCACAAATGAAGATAAACGTCATACTACTTGCCATCAATCTGTCCTCCCCGACCAAGATTTCAAAATTGATTTTAGTATAGTAAGTTTCTGGTCACCTGCCTAGCTTTCATGTTGCAATTTGCGACATCTAAAAAATATCTCAAGTAGCCTTGACATGTACCTTAGAAACAAATAAACTTTACAAAAATTATTGTAGGAAATCTAATTACCGGGAGGCGGTTTTTATGGGCACCAATCAGTCATTGCTAAATCGCGAACAACAAAACTATGCTCCTGCTGATCGAATTAAATATTTTGATATTGTCTTAGCAAGTGGGCAAGGTGCCAGCTTGACTGACGTAGAGGGTCATGAGTACCTAGACCTATTGTCGAGTGCCTCGGCAACTAACGTCGGTCACTGTCATCCGCACGTGGTTGAAGCGATAAAACGCCAAGCAGACCAATTAATCCAATATACACCCGCCTATTTTGCTACCAAGCCAGAGGTTGCCCTGACGGAAAGATTGGCCGCATTAGCTCCCATCGACGGACCAGTCAAAGTAGCTTTTGGTAATTCTGGATCAGATGCCAATGATGCCATCATTAAATTTTCTAGAGCAGCGACAGGTCGTTCTTACGTAGTCAGCTTCACGGGTGCTTACCATGGATCAACCTATGGTTCGATTAGTACTTCGGCTATAAGTCTCAATATGAGCCGCAAAATTGGTCCATTACTCCCAAACGTTATCAAAATGCCCTTCCCCAGTCCTTGGGAACGATTAGCACATGAAACTGACACAGAATTTTCCGAGCGCATGTTTCAAGAATTTCTCCGACCATTCACAACCTACCTGCCTCCCGAAGAAACCGCCGTTATCGAAATTGAACCCATCCAAGGTGATGGTGGTTTTCTCAAGGTTCCAGAGCATTTTATGGATTTGATCTACCAGTTTGCCCAAGATCACGGGATCTTATTTGCTGTTGACGAGGTTAATCAAGGACTCGGACGGAGTGGCAAAATGTGGAGCATCGAACATTTTCCTCATGTCCATCCTGATCTAGTCGCTATTGGTAAATCACTAGCAGCTGGACTACCGCTTAGTGCCGTGCTCGGACGAGCTAAAGTCATGGATGCCCTAGCAGCACCAGGAAATGTCTACACTACTGCTGGAAATCCGGTTACCACCGCAGCAGCTAGCGCTGTGCTGGACGTGATCGCTGACGAGCAGCTGGTTGAACGTAGCACACGACTTGGAGCACGAGCAGCCGACTTTTTCAACCAGCTTCAAACAAAGTATCCAGTCATCCACGACGTCCGTCTCTACGGTCTAAATGGTGGTCTAGAAATCTGCAAACCCCACACCGACCATCCAGATAGCAACACGGCTACCCGGTTAATTCAAAGAATTTTTGAGCTGGGGGCGCTGATGATCACTGTCCGCGGAAATGTTTTACGATTTCAACCACCATTAGTTATCACGGAAGCGGAGCTCGACCGTGCCCTTCAAATCATCGCTCAAGCATTTCAAGAATTAGCAGCAGGACGGCTAACTGGGCCCGTTCCCCAACTGGGATGGAACTAGTTCACCGTGCAGTTTGCAGTTGCTGATAGCGAAAACAACTGCTTTCATGATCATTAACCAGCCCAGCTGCCTGAAAAAATGAATAAATCGTCACCGGTCCTACAAACTGAAAGCCGACTTGTTTTAATTTTTGACTGAACTCGACCGCCTTTGGAATTGTTTTAGGAACATCATTAGCCGTCTGACAATGATGATTCAGCGGGTGCTGT
Source organism: Fructilactobacillus florum 8D (assembly GCF_000512295.1). Classification (NCBI taxonomy): domain Bacteria; kingdom Bacillati; phylum Bacillota; class Bacilli; order Lactobacillales; family Lactobacillaceae; genus Fructilactobacillus; species Fructilactobacillus florum. Next base: position 6,360 of record NZ_ALXG01000041.1, on the reverse strand, counting down.
CCAACCACTGACCAGACGAATTCAGCAAAATTTTGCCCGTGTTGCTCCCCAGCAGCAATAATCTTAGCATTCGTGATCACTGCCTGAAGCTTGCGCTGGTTTCTAATGAGAGCGGCATTAGTCATCAGAAGTGGCAACTGCTCCTGCATTTGTGCAACCTTAGTGACCTCAAAATCATGAAATGCTTCCCGAAACGCTGGTCTTTTCGCCAAAACGGTACTCCAACTCAAACCTGCTTGCATTATTTCTAGTGACAGAATTTCAAATAAGCGGCAACGATCATGACAGGGAGTACCCCACTCCTCATCATGGTACGGTTGCATCATTTGATCCTCGGTAGGAACCCAACTGCATCGAATCATATCCGCAATCCTTTCTTCTATACGAGTGTTTTTGAGTTTCTTAAGCTAGCTGTTAATTGGAGGAATTCCATTTATACGGCTAACAGCTATTTATAATCACAATAATATTATAAAAATATCCTTCAGCTGTGTTGCTAACAATAGCTGAAGGATATTTATTTTTATAATGACCATCGAAGTGGTTGTTGTTGCAACAATCGTAAAATTTCACTGGCAGCATCAACACTCATCCGTTCAATTGCTTCTGTTGTACTACCACCAAGATGTGGTGTCAGCAAAACATTGGGTAATTGATATAGCGGACTGGTCAGTGGTAGCGGTTGCTCAGTAAATACATCAAGTGCAGCACCCGCAATTTTCTGCTGTTGCAAGGCCGTCAGCAAGGCTGATTGGTTCACAATTGGTCCCCGCGCCAAATTAACTAAGACTGAGCTAGCTTTCATCCAGCTCAATTCTTGCGACCCAATCGAACCAATGGTGGTTGGATTGGCGGGCAAATGAAGGGTAACCACATCAGCTGTTCGAAAAAGCTGTTCTCGATCCACAAATTTACCAACCGTGCTCGTAGCTGGATGGGGTGTTGAAATCAGAATCTTCATCCCCAACGCTGCTAATTTTTGCGCAACTAGTTTACCAATCCGACCATAACCTAAAATCCCAGCAGTTTTCCCTGCCAAATCAGACCCTGGAACTGCCTGTAACCAGTCCCCCTGACGCATTAGCATCGAGTTCCGAGTTAGATGTCGCATTAAATCAAAGATCTCTGCTACCGTGGCCTCTGCCACCGTATTGGCATTGGCGTGTGGTGTGATGGTCACAGCAACTCCACGTTGACGTAATGCTTCGACATCGAGATTGTCATAGCCAACTCCCATTCGAGCGATTAGTCGTAGCTTTGGCAAAGATTCTAAGTCAGCTGTCGTTAAGGGGTTCAAGCCCCAAATTGCTGCCACAACTTGTGGAGCCTGCTCCGCCAAAGCTGTAGCCGTGCTTTCAGTTAGCTCTACTAACGTAGCATGATCTACTAATAATTGTCGTGCCGTAGCTGGCAACGACTTTGGAATCGCAATGACTGGTTTCATCACTATCACGACCTTTCTAATCTAATTTTTAGACCGATCAATGACCCGAACCTGCTGACCACCAATGATTAATTCATCACAAATCCCCAAGAATAATCCATGTTCAACCACTCCGGTTTGATGTTTCAAATCAGTTGCCAGTTTTGCTAAATCAGCTTGAGCTGGAATCGTAATGTCAATCAAATAATTGCCAGAATCCGTCGTTAAAATATCACCGTTCTTTTCAAAACGAAAAGCGGGTTCATAACCATGGTCGCGGAGATAACGAAAGACTCCCATGCCACCAAAAGGAATCACTTCTACCGGTAGCTGTTGGCCGACCAGAGTCTGCTTAGGTTTGCTTTGATCAACAATCCAAATATTTTTCTTAGACATGCTGGCAACTAATTTTTCAAAGAGTAGCGCGGCTCCACCACCTTTAATTCCGTCAAGGTTTTCATCCACTACATCAGCACCGTCTACCGTAATGTCAACGGCGTCAATCGTATTTACATCTAACATTTTCATTTTAAGCCGTTCCGCCAACTGTTGTGTTCCAAGGGAAGTGGCAACACATTCAATATCCAAATGTTCTTTTTCAATTCTTTCATGAATTGCCTTTACAAAGTAAGCCGACGTGGTGCCAGAACCCAATCCCAAAACAATGTGGTCGGGAATTCTAGCAGCTGCATACCGGGCAGCCGCTGCTTTTTCGGCCTCAACTTCATCCTGATCTGTATCAATTTTTTGAATTTCCGCGTTAATTGCTGCTTGATCTGGAATTGAATTTTGCGCTCCAGCAACTTGAACGGTTAAGGAAGAAGCATGGTTGGCATATAGCATCGCCTCACGAATATTGGAGTTATCTAGTTCCAGTTGCGAAGCCAGCGCTCCGATAAATGTATCACCTGCTGCTGTAGTATCGACTGCCTTAACTTTAAACGCTGGAATAAAGGCGTGTGACTCAGGTGTGGCATAGAATGAACCCTTATCGCCAACCGTGATGATCACCATCTTAATTCCTTGTGCAAAAAACTTAAGCGCATTATCTAACATGGAAACTTCATCTTTGACTTCCAACCCCGTCAACGTCTGTGCTTCCGTTTCATTGGGGGTAATGATATCAGTTAAATGTAGCAATTCTTCTGGAATTTCTTTTGCAGGAGCCGGATTCAAAATCGTTTGAACGCCATTTTCCTTAGCAATTTTAAAAGCTGCGATAATGGCCGGAATCGGGATCTCCAACTGGGCGATGACTCGATCAGCCTTTGCCAGTGCTTCACGATGTGCAATTACATCATCCGGGCTCAGTGCCATATTGGCACCTCCATAAACATAGATGGAATTTTGTCCCGATTGATCAACGGTAATGTAGGCTTTCCCCGTCTGAGACTGGTCGGTCATAATCACATGATCAACATTCATGTGATCTTGCTGAAATCCCTTCAACATCATTTCAGCATCTTCATCACGACCAAGCTTAGTAATAAAAGTGGTATCCGCTCCGGAACGAGCTGCGGCAATCGCTTGATTGGCCCCCTTACCGCCACCATGTGACTGCTGATAACTATCAATTGCTAACGTTTCACCTGGAAGTGCATATTTTTCGACGTTTAAAACTTTATCAACGTTGGTTGATCCAACCACTACAATTTTTTTTGGCATCATGAAATCCTCCTGTTATTACTTTCCATTATAGCATACTCAGCCCACTTCTGTAAGCGCTTACAAAAAGTTGGCTGTACCCTTGTTTGTGAACTATTTTATTACAAAATTGTCCCTTTAAGTGTTCACAATCACAAATTTAATCCCGGTTTGAAATCAATTTTCAGCAAAAATTACTTAACTTTCAAAACCCATAAAAACCCCTTGCAATAATAATGTAAACGGTTTATATTTTTAATTGTATATAACGGTTTGATCTAGATAGCGGTTATTTTGTTTTTAGAACTCGATCTGATCATGCTCAATTTATAACTTTTTATTTAGAGGTAATTAAAGGAGAGATTATTATGGCCGAAAAACAGCAAGCTTTAGTAATGACTGAAGTAAAGAACATGGAGATTAAAGAGGTTGATTTACCAGCAGTAAAAGCAGATGAGGTTGTCATCGAAACTGCATACGCTGGCATTTGTGGAACTGATAACGCACTCTTTAATGGTCTTCCCGGTTCTGCCGATGCAGTTCCTCCAATTATCTTAGGCCATGAAAACTCTGGAGTTGTTAAATCAGTGGGTGCCGATGTTCAATACCTCAAAGTTGGCGATCGGGTTGCCGTTGATCCAAACATCTACTGTGGTAAGTGTCACTACTGTCGAACTGGTCGCCCTGAATTATGTGAAAACCTTTCAGCAGTTGGTGTTACCCGTAATGGTGGCCTAGAACAATACTTCAGTGCTCCTGAACGAGTAGTTTACAAACTCCCTGACGAAGTTTCTCTTCGAGAAGCTTGTTCATTAGAACCAATTTCATGTGCCGTTCACACGATGAAAATTATGGATGAAATCACCCCTTATCAAACTGCCTTAATTATCGGTGATGGCTACATGGCTAAGCTCTTCGCCCAGATTCTTCGTGCTTATGGAATTCAAAACATTACAATGACCGGTCGCCATGATGACCTACTTGCCCAAGAAAAAGAACAGCTTCACTTGAACCAAGTAATTAACACCACTAAAGAAAAAATTGAAAAATCCTACGACGTTGTCTTTGAATGTGTTGGTAAACCTGAAACCCAAGAACAAGCTGTACAAGCAGCTAATCCTGGTGCCCAGGTCATGATGTTTGGAGTTGGTGCTCCCGGTCAAACCTTCGAAATGAACACCTATGAAGTCTTCAAGAAACAGCTTACTATCAAGGGTTCCATGATTAACCCTAATGCTTTTGAAGACTCGATTGCCCTCCTTAAATCTGGTGCTGTTAAGATCGAACCATTCCAGGCAAACTTACTTCGGCTTGATGAAGTTCAAGGGGTATTAGATCACTCGACTCCAAAGGTTGGTAAATGTGTGGTTGCCGTCAACCCGAACTTAAAGTAATCGTCGATTAGGAGAACTAGCTTGGCAAATCAAAAACCTAAAAAGACCCCACGGACGATCTCGATGCGGGTCTCAATCATGTATTTCATAATCTCATTATTAATTAATGCGTTAGGTAACGTTCTGACGTTGGTTACTAGTACAAAAATTGTTCCTTCCTTTTTGGGATCGGCTTTCTGGACCGCCTGTGAGACGAATTTAGGGATTGCCTTTGGTTGGAATCTATTTTGGGCGTTTTTGATTCTCGGAGTTGTAATTACGATTTTAAACGCCATTTTAGTCGGGCACTGGGACTGGGGACGTGCCATCGGAAATATTATTTTTATGGTACCTTTCTCTTTCTTAATCCAATTTTTCAATAACCTGTTTGTTGGTGGCGATTTATTTGGATTAACTATGAAGCCCATCATTAACATCCCAATGGCAACTAATTGGTGGTTAATTGTTCTTTACATCCTGATCAATTTTCTCGGAGTGGCTCTGATTGCAACGGCCATTTCGATTTATCAGCGGGCTAACCTGGTTTTGCATCCTGCCGATGACCTGATGCAAATTCTACGTTTTAAATACTTCAATGGTTCTGCTTGGAAAGCGATGTGGGCTTCTTACATTCCACCTACCATCATGGGAGTTGTTGCATTCATCATCACTCGCCAGTTTACGTACTATGGAATTGGAACGCTGTTCGCCTTTCTTTTCCAGGGACAAATTACTGGGATTGCTGATAAGACAATCTTCCCACGGCTTAAACATCAAGCAATTGATATCACTGAGGGTGATGAGTCCATTATTGCTGAGGAAATCGATAGCGATATTGAAGAATTAGAAGATGCTCCTCAAAAGAAATAGGTTTTTACTTGTAAACCAAAAACCCTATCATCCAACGATGGTAGGGTTTTTATTTACATAATAGTACAAAAACGTGCCACCGTATTTATCTAGTAGAAATACGATGGCAGGTTTTTTTATGCTTAAATTTACTTTTTAAGATGCCGAATAGCGTAGGATATTGCTGCTGAAGCAGCAATTAATATTCCTCCACCAATAACCCCAGCAGCTCGGGTTAAGGTTCTTGATTGATCATTTCTTTGTTGCACTGCTTTTTGATTATGCTGGCTATTCTTTCGCTGCTTAGTAGTTTCATTCTGAGCAGTTGGATTTACTGATGCTGGTGAGACATTATTTGATCCCGGTTGTTCATTAGCAACCACACCTCGATTAGCTGTAACGGCTCCATTCGTGGCAGTCGGCTTAGCAGCAGTCTCAGTAACCTGCGCAGTTCCTGAGGTCTTCACAGCGTTTGCTTGTACAGAACGAGCTACAACTGTTGAAGTACTGTCAGATGAACTGGTTGCTGGAGCTGAACTGCTCTGAGAATGGAACGTATGGTCTGACTGCAGAATTGATGATGATACCGAAATACTATTGGAAACAACTATTGATTCTGAACTAGCAGGTTTCGATCCACTTAGTGATCGAGAATTACTTGCTGAACTTGTTGTTTCACTTAACGAGACTGAACTACTCCGAGAAATTGATGTCGAGCGACTGTTCCAGATCGAGATCGACCAGCTGGTTGAATATGATTTGATCATTGATGACGCTAGTTCACTGAGCGAACTCGAGTTGCTCTTAGAAATCGAAGCAAGTTCAGAATTTCCGGTTGATTGGGAACTTGAAGCACTATCAGAATTTGAACCAGATGCCGAGCCACTTACTGAAACTGAATTACTCCGAGAACCTGAAATAGATTCAAACTCTGAAATAGAATTCGATTTGGACTGTGAATTTGAGTCAGACGTTGATGTGCTTCCAGAAGTCGATGCCGAGCCACTTACTGATTGTGAAGTGCTTGTTGATGAATCCAACTCACTTAGTGAAACTGAAATACTCTTAGAA
>NZ_ALXG01000040.1:0-2126 GCF_000512295.1 Fructilactobacillus florum 8D | reverse complement strand
GGGGGGGGGGTAACCGAGCTTACTAATCAGATTTTTACTGCGACTCCTGATTATGAAACCGAATTACTTTTTGGTGCAATTTTACAAAAATTGGATTCATCAGAGCAGCAACTTTTACGAGGGCTATACCTTGAAGGAAAAACAATTAGTTGTATGGCTCGTGAACTACAAGTATCACGTAAGACCCTTTACCAATGGCGCTTACGGATTCAACAAAAAGCTGTTGGACTTTTGGGTAACACATTTGCTCGGTAAAACGTTTCTATCTAGGTAAGGGTTGGCCAACCACTTATAAAATTAGAAGTTAATGAGGAGCAGACTATGAAAAAGAATTGGATGAAAACAACGGCAACTTATACGATGGTGGGGACTGGCCACGAGACGGGGTTGCGTCGTAGTTTTGCCAGCGTAGTAGCAAATGTTTCCGATAACCAACTTGAAAAATTTGGAACAATTTTAGCAGAACTATCTGGTGATCAGGTTAAAAAAGTAGTTGTCAGTGATACTAGTGTTTTAACTGCCTAATGGAGGGTAAAATATGAAAGTTTTAGAATTAGTCTTTAAATCAGAACAACACAAACTACGGACGTTGAAATTGAACTATGCTAATCAGGATTTACAATCCACAGAAACGAAAGCACTGATGCAGCGGATTGCTGCCTTGGAGATGTTTCAAAAGGATGGGGTTCAGCTGTACGTAACCCCAGTTGCTGCTCGCTATAGTGATAATCAAGTCTCACCAATCTTTGACGATAGTAAACCAGTCGCCTAACTAAATAATCCCTCAGCTGAATTTGGCTGAGGGATTATTTAGTTAGGGCTAGGTTAAACGTTCTGCCCGGTTGGGCGAACGAGAATCTCGTTGATATCAACATTTTCTGGTTGGTTCATCATGAAGACGGCTGATTGGGCTACATCTTCAGCAGACAACGCCCCATTTTTCTGTTGATTAGCATTTTCGACAGCTTTTTTAATGTCATCATCGCCCACAGTGCTGAGTAAGTTAGTTTCAACGGCTCCAGGTGAGATGATGCCGGTCTTGATGTTATTAGCATGTTCTTCTTGACGGAGTCCCTCCATGATGGCACGAACCGCAAATTTTGTTCCGTTATAGACGGCTGATCCCTGATACAGGACGTGCCCAGCTACTGAATCAGTTGCCATAATTAAACCATGACCCTGTTCCTTCATGGAAGGGAGAACCGCAGCAATTCCGTTTAAAACGCCCATTACATTAATATTTAGCATCTTTTGCCAGCTGTCGGCTTTATTTTTGCGCAACAAACCTTGAGGCATGATTCCAGCATTGTTGTACAAAATATCTACCTTACCAAATTTGGTGATGGCGAACTGGATCAGCGCTTTGACTGAGTCCTGGTTAGTTACATCGGTAACTTGGTAACTAATCCGTTCGGGGTTGGCAGTCGCTGCTTTCTGCAACTGTTGCTCGTTTCGTGCCCCGATAACGACTTGCGCTCCTTGCTCAGCTGCCAATTTGGCAGTGGCTGCACCGATTCCAGATGATCCACCAGTGATGACCAATACTTTATCTTTCATTAAATTCATAGTAAGACTCCTTTCCTTGACTTAAATTAGTGTATTACTTAACCTTGACTTTAAGTCAAATGATAGGAGTTAGATTGATGAAAATTTCTGAAGTGGCGCAAAAATATCACCTGACAGCGGTTACGCTGAGGTACTATGAGCGGGCGGGTTTGATTCCACCAGTGGAACGGGTTGGTGGAAAGCGAAATTACCGTGAAACGGACCTGCAGTGGATTGCCTTCATTAAGTGCATGCGCCAGGTTCGAATCCCAGTAAAAACACTTGCTGAGTATACTAAATTATTTATGGATGGTTGTCAGACCAAACCGTTGCGTAGAAAGATTCTGAGCGATGAGTTAGCACGATTAACCTGTCAAAAACAGGACTTGCAGGCGACGATTAATCAGCTACAGCAAAAGCTCTCGGCCTATGATCGTGGTGAAATTGATTAGTTAGCGGTTTCATTATGATTGTCCAGGGATCTTTTCAAATAGTTTTAGATAACGCACCGGTTGAATATAGGTGTAAATACTTAAAAATATAAAATTATATGAAGTGTCTAACTTTTCCATAGAAACTCA
>NZ_ALXG01000039.1:0-2696 GCF_000512295.1 Fructilactobacillus florum 8D | reverse complement strand
CCGTTATTTATGAAGTGGTGGCGCAATATCAACAATTTCTTGGGAAATTTACAACGGTTTTAGATGAGGTAAAAGGGTTTCGCTATCTAGAAGGACGAGCCATCATTGGATATATCGATGGAACGGAGGCACCGCAAGTAGAGGATGCTGCCCCATATGCTTTAGTTGGCGATGAAGATCCAGAATTTATCAATGGTTCTTACTTATTCACACAAAAGTGGATTCATGACATGGATAAGTGGAATGGGTTATCAGTTGAACATCAAGATCGAGCTGTGGGTCGACAAAAATTTTCAGATCTAGAATTGCCCGACGAAGAAAAGGCTGAAAATGCACATAATTTAGCTTCTAATACCGGTGATGATAATAAAATCATTCGCATGAATGTTCCATTTTCCAATCCAGCAGAAAAAATAACTGGAACTTATTTCATGGGTTATGCTCGACATTGGGAGACTACTAAAGAAATGTTGCAACAAATGGTTGATATGTCTGATTTCTTATTGACATTTTCGGAGCTAAAAACTGGAACCCTTTATTTTATTCCATCACGCCCACTGCTTGATGAAATTGCAGGGGGAGAATTAAACTAGCTAATTAAACGATATTCTTGTAGTGCGATAAGAATATCGTGCAAAAGGATAATTAATTCGAAAAAATAAACTCATATAGTTTCGTTTTGAAGAACATAATTTTTTATGTTCTTTTTATTTTGGCAAAAGCACACATCATTTTAGAACATACGTTCGTGTGATGTGCTATAATTCAATTATACGAATGGAGGTGAAAACATGTTTTTTGATGATGAACCGAGAGGGGCATTTTTTTTAATCGATAACAAATCTTTCTATGCTAGTTGTGAAGCGATTCAAAGAGGCTTTAACCCGATGAAAGTACCATTAGTTGTCATAAGTGAAGCAGAGAACACCAACGGTGGGTTGGTATTGGCTACTTCTCCTGAAGCAAAAAGACTCTACCATCTAAAAGCCAATGTTTCACGGCAACGGGATTTACCAAATGATCCACGCCTATATGTTGTTCCCCCTCGTATGAATCTCTATATTAAGAAAAATATTGAAATTAATAACTTGTTTGGCGAGTTTACTCCTGAAGCATGTATTTTTCCTTATTCTATCGACGAAAGTATTCTAGACATGACAGATTCATGGCATTTATTTGGTAATTCAATTAAAGAAGTAGCTCGACTTATGCAAAAAACAATTAGACAAAGATTAGGATTATATACAACCGTTGGTATTGGTGATAATCCAGTTCAGGCCAAATTAGCATTAGATAATTACGCAAAGCATAATGATGATTTAATCGGTGAAATCCATTATGAAGACGTTCCTCAAAAGATATGGTCAATTAAAGACTTAACAAAGGTTTGGGAAATTGGTCCCCGTACTGCTAAACATTTGAATCGAATAGATATCCATAATATGTATGATTTAGCTCATGCTAATCCTTATTTCATTAAACAAGAGCTTGGTGTTATTGGTTCGCAACTTTTTGCGACGGCATGGGGCGTCGATCGGTCAAAGATCACTGATAAAATAGTTGTTAAATCCAAAAGTTTGGGTAATTCTCAGGTGTTACCACGTGATTATCATGAGCAAGGAGAAATCGAAAATGTAATTAAAGAGCTAGGTGAACAGGTAGCAGCAAGAGTCCGTAATCACCATAAACTAACTAGCCGGATCGCTCTAGGGGTTGGCTTTTCGTTTCATGATAGGAAAATTTATAATAGTTCTGGTTTTTACCAAGAAATGTCGATTGATGCCACCGATAATAATCAGGAAATAGTTAAACCTTTGCTTTATCTATTTAGAAAACATTGGAATGGACAAGCAATTAGAAATATTTCGTTTTATTGTAGTAAACTATCTCCAAATAATAGTAAATCTTTAAATTTGTTTACTGATTTAGAAGTAGAGAAAAAAATGACTAAATTAACTAGCACAATTGATGAAATTCATAAAAAATATGGATTTTCTAAACTAGTGTTTGCAAATAGTCTGGCTAAAGGTGGGACAGCCCTCGAAAGAGCAAAGTTAGTTGGTGGTCACAACGGTGGAAATAGTTATGAATAACGATTTAAACATAATTATTAAACGAATGAATGCACTTTTTAAACGAGTTTCTCAAACGCACTATTGGATTGAAGTCGCAAATGATAAATATGACAAACAATTTAATTTTTTCTTTAATAGCCAGCATCGTAAACAGCGATTGAGATCAATTCCTTTACATAGTTTAAACAACTATGATCTTAATTACTTAGAAAAAATCATTAAGGAATTTAAATTACACAGTAATTTAACCATCAATTTTGTTGGATTTACTGATTTAAAATGGCCTAAATCAAACCAACTAATTCAAAGAAAGCGTGATCTTCTTGAATAATTATCAATTTAATCAGGAAATTGTGGATCGATTTTTCAAGTACGATTATCACGATCGTGGGATGGTTAAATGGCAAGGATTTTATTTGTCTGACCATACAACTGCCATGAACAAGCAAAAAGTAAAACTAAATCGAATTGCTAAATTAAAAGAACAACAGACGCTTCTTACTATCAAAAATATTCTATTCTACTCATTAGAAAATAAGGTTAATGTTATCATGCAGCTGAATGAGGTCGATGTCGAATTGAATCCGTTAGAAATTGTTAGTCAGGTTGCAAAATTAAACG